>CABUQG010000014.1 GCA_902493535.1 uncultured Collinsella sp.
ATATAGGCACACAAGGTCAAAGGCGGCACCATGATCCTCCTGGTCGACAAGATCGTGCGTTGAACGGGCGTCGCGTGCATGGTAGTATTTCACGACGTGGTTCAAAGCGTTGGAGGCTGTTTTGCCACCCCAACTGTAAGTGCCACTTTATAAGGGCTCTTGGCGCAACGGTTAGCGCAGGGGACTCATAATCCCTGGGTTCTGGGTTCGAATCCCGGAGGGCCCACCAGGTTTTTCAACAGGTCAGGCAATATGTCTGGCCTGTTTTCTTTTTCATGGCAGTAGTTTTCACTTGCGAATAGCCTGCTTGCTCACTTCCGGGCGCCCTCGGTCGGCTGCCTGCGATGCCGCCGCCCCAGGAAAGTTTTTCCAAAATTGTCCTTGCATCGGCGGGGGAGTTCCCGTATAGTACTTCTTCGCACGGGGGCGTAGCTCAGCTGGGAGAGCGCTTGACTGGCAGTCAAGAGGTCAGGGGTTCGATCCCCCTCGTCTCCACCCGAGCATTGAATGAGGCTCCAACGCAAGTTGGGGCCTTTTTTCATATAGGCACACAAGGTCAAAGGCGGCACCATGATCCTCCTGGTCGACAAGATCGAAAAAAGCTTCGGCGCGCGCGTCCTCTTTAGCGGCGCGTCCTTCCAGATCAACCCCGGCGAGCGCTTCGCGCTCGTGGGCCCCAACGGCGCCGGCAAAACCACCATGCTCAAAATCATCATGGGCATCGACAGCCCCGACGCAGGCCAGGTCCAGTATGCCAAGGACTGCCAGGTAGGCTACCTAGAGCAGGAAACCAACCTCGAGCACAAGGACACCACCATCCTCGCCGAGGTCATGGCCGCTGCCAAGGAAATCCGCCGCATGGGCGAGCGCGCCAACGAGCTGCAGGCCCAAATCACCGAGCTCTCCGAACAGGGAAAGGACGTCGACGCACTCCTCAACGAGTACGGCCAGGTCCAGGACCGCTTTGAGCATCTGGGCGGCTACGAGCTCGAGAGCAACGCCCGCAAGATCCTGTCCGGTCTGGGCTTTAAGGTCACCGACTTTGAGCGCCCGTGCTCCGAGTTCTCGGGCGGCTGGCAGATGCGCATCGCGCTGGCCAAGCTCTTCCTGCGCCACCCCGACCTGCTGCTTCTGGACGAGCCCACCAACCACCTGGACCTCGAAAGCGTCCAGTGGCTGCGTGGCTTTATCGCCAACTACGACGGCGCCGTCCTCATCGTCAGCCACGACCGCGCTTTCATGGACGCCTGCGTCGACCACGTCGCCGCGCTCGAGAACCGTCGCGTAACCACCTACACCGGCAACTACAGCAGCTACCTCAAGCAACGCGAGGACAACCTGGAGCAGATGCGCGCCAAGCGCGCCGCCCAGGAGCGCGACATCGCCCACATGCAGGTCTTCGTCGACAAGTTCCGCTACAAGCCCACCAAGGCTGCCCAGGCTCAGGAGCGCATCCGAAAGATCGAGCAGATCAAAAAGGAGCTCGTCATCCTGCCCGAGGGCCACAAGCACATCGACTTTAAGTTCCCCGATCCGCCGCGCTCCGGCGACATGGTCGTGGGGCTCGAGGGCGTCTCCAAGTCCTACGGCGACAAGCGCATCTACAGCGACATCGACCTCAAGCTCTACCGCGGCGAGCACGTGGCGCTCGTCGGCCCTAACGGCGCCGGCAAGTCCACGCTCATGAAGATCCTCGCCGGCCTGGAGCCGCCCACCACCGGCACCCGCGACCTGGGTACCAACGTGGGCGTGGCCTACTACGCCCAGCACGCACTCGAGGGCATGACCGAGTCCAATACCGTCCTGCAAGAGATCGACACTGTCACGCCCAAGTGGACCGTGCCGCAGCAGCGCAGCCTGCTGGGCGCCTTCCTGTTTAGCGACAACGACGCAATCGAAAAGCAGGTACGCGTCCTTTCCGGCGGCGAAAAGGCGCGCCTGGCGCTCGCCAAAATGCTCGTGGCCCCCGAGGCGCTCCTGTGCCTGGACGAGCCCACCAACCACCTAGACATCGACTCGGTGGACATGCTCGAGAACGCCCTGCAAAACTTCCCCGGCACCATCGTGCTGATCAGCCACGACGAGCACCTGGTACGCGCCGTGGCCAACCGCATCATCGACATCCGCGATGGTAAGGTCACGGTCTATGACGGCGACTACGACTACTACCTCTACAAGCGCGAGGACCTCGCGGCCCGCGCCGCCGCCGAGGCGGCAGGGGAGAGCGCACCGGCCACGGCCAAGTCCGCCAAGGTCGCCGCGGCCCAGCCCGATGCGCCCGCCGCCACCCCCAAACCTGCCGAGGGCAAAAAGACCAAGGAGCAAAAGCGCGCCGAGGCCCAGGCCCGCGCCGCACTCAACAAAAAGCTCAAGGGCGTGCGCAACCAGCTCAAGAAGATCGAGACGGAACTTGATAAAAAACGCGCCCGCTATGACGAGCTTATGGAATTGATGGCAAGCGAAGAGCTTTATGCCGATCAGGACAAGTTCAACGCCGCGCTGGGGGAATATAACGGCCTTAAGCAAGAGCTGCCCAAGCTCGAGGACGAATGGCTGGAGCTTTCCACCCAGATCGAAGAGGAGACCGCGCGTGAACTCTCGTAAGGCCGCTGCCGTGGCGATGAGCATCATCGCCACCGCCTGTCGCATCTGCGGCATCTTTATGAGCGCGATGACCGTGCTGCTGTGTTTTAGCGGCCTCACCGCCAAGCTGCAGATCGTGGGCTTTGTCGTTGAGCTTTCGCGCGCACTGCCGAGCGCCATTGCAGGCTACGGCGTTATCACCTCGCCCTTTGGCGGCGTGTTCCGCCTGGATTATGCCATCGTCGCCGTCATTCTGTTTGTGGCCGACTACCTGCTCACGCGCACCTCGCGCCGCGTCCGCTAGGGGAGCACCATGTCCAGCAGCTACCTCATGAACCTGCTCGCCAGCGCCGTCGCCGTCATCCTGGGCATCGTCATCCACGAAAGTGCGCACGCCGCCGCGGCCTGGGCACTCGGCGATAAGACAGCCCGTTCGCGCGGCCGCGTGTCACTCAACCCGCTCAACCATATCGATCCGTTTGGCACTATCATCCTGCCGCTGCTCATGCTCGCCGCCGGTGGCCCGGTGTTTGCCTTCGCCAAGCCCGTGCCCGTCTACCTCAACAACCTCAAGCACCCCAAGCGCGACGAGGTCCTGGTGAGCGTAGCCGGCCCCGCATCGAACATCGCACTCGCGTGTCTTGCTGCCGCCCTCATGCGCCTGACCTATGGCAACCTCTACACCAGCATGTCATTTGCCCTGGCGTCGCAAATTATGAACTTCGGCGCCACGTTTATCGTGGTCAACTTGTCGCTCGCGTTCTTTAACCTCATCCCGATCCCGCCGCTCGACGGCTCATCGATTATCGTGCCGTTCCTCAAGGGCAAGGCGCTCGCCAACTACTACCGCCTGCAGCAATACGCCATGCCCATCCTCATCCTGGTTCTGTACCTGTTGCCCATGTGGACCGGCATCGATGTGATCGGCCGCTATTTCGACGTTACCGTGTATCCACTTGCTGAGCAGCTGCTTAACTTCGCAATCGCCGGTATCTAAGGTAAACTAACAGGTCGACCGTGCAAAACGGTCGCAACATGCACCCAAACCGCGCCGCGAAGGCGCCGTCAAAGGAGGTCGAAGATGTCGTATCGCGTGTCGACGCAGGTCTACAGCGGACCGTTCGACCTGCTGCTGCAGCTGGTAACCCGCCAAAAAGTAGATATCGGCGCCATCTCCATCAGCGAGGTGGTCGAGCAGTACCTTGCCGAGGCCGAGCGCATCGAGGCGCTGGACCTGGACGTGGCGAGCGACTTTTTGCTGGTCGCGGCAACCCTTTTGGACATCAAGGCTGCCTCTCTGGTGCCGCAGGAGGCCCCGCGCAAAGTCGATGACGACGATGACGAGTTCGACGAAGACCTTGAGGAGCTCAGCACGCTTGACGGCGACGCCCTGCGCGAGGTCCTGATCCAGCGCCTGATTGCCTACAAGCAGTTTAAAGGCGCGGCTGCAGCCCTCGGTGCCCGCATGCAGGCCGAAAGCCGCATGCACCCGCGTGTGGCCGGCCCCGACCCCGAGTTCCTAGGCCTTATGCCCGACTACCTTGCCGGCATCACGCTGCGCGGTCTCGCCGTCATCTGCGCCGACCTGGACGGGAAGCGACAGACCTTCTTGCTGGAGGCCGAGCACGTGGCACCCCATCGCGTTCCGCTCGACCTGACGGTGGCCTCAGTCGACCGCTTTACCATGGCGCACCAAACCTGCACCTTCCGCGAGCTACTGGACGGCGATGCCACCACCGAGCAGCTCGTCGTCACCTTCCTAGCTATGCTTGAGCTCGCCAAGCGCGGCTCGCTCACGCTGAGCCAGGACGAGATCTTTGGAACCATCCGTATCAACCGCGTCGAAGGCGCCGAGGCCTATGTGCCCGGCGAGGGCCCCGAGCTCACCGAATAGGAGCCGCAACCATGTCAACCCTTTCCACGCTGGAGGCAAACAGCCTCAAAGGCGCCCTCGAGGCGCTGCTGCTGGTGTCAAGCGACCCAGTGAGTGCGCCCGCGCTGGCCGGCGCACTGGATATCGCCCCCGGCGAGTGCGCGTCGCTGCTCGCCGAGCTCAAGGTTGAGTACGAGGAGGCCAACCGCGGCTTTCAGCTGCGCGAGGTCGCCGGCGGCTGGCGCCTGTTCACGCACCCCGCCTACCACGACGTGGTCGAGGCCTATGTGTTGAGCTGGGACACGCAAAAGCTGTCCCAGGCGGCGCTCGAAACCCTGGCCGTCATCGCATACCACCAGCCCGTAACGCGCGAGGTGGTCAAGGGCATCCGCGGCGTCAACTCAGACGGCGTCATCGCGTCGCTCGTGGACAAGGGTCTGGTGCGCGAGCTCGGCCGTGACCCCCAGCGCGGTCAGGCCATCATTTACGGCACGACCAACGCCTTCTTGGAAAAGTTCGGTCTGCGCTCCACCCGCGACCTGCCCGATCTGGAGCAGTTTGCCCCCGACGAGCAGTCGCGCCAGTTTATCCGCGAGCGCCTGAGCGGCCGCAGCATTCAGTCTACGCTCGAGGAACAGGCCGAAGATCTGGACGAAGAGCGCGAACTGATCGATACCGATGTTGAGGACACCGATGAAGAGGAGCTTCTGCTCACAGGTGCTACCTCGGAGGATATACATGACGAGGACTAACGAAGCAGGGGAGACGCGCGTCGCAAGCGCCACGGACACCGCAGCGCCCGTAGGCGACGCGGTGTCCGTCTACCCGCACACCATGCGCCTGCAGCGCTTTTTGGCGCGCGCGGGCGTGGCGAGCCGCCGTGGCTCGGAGGACCTGATGACCGCCGGCCGCGTGACCGTTAACGACCAGGTCGCGACCGAGTTGGGCACCAAGGTCGATGTCGACCACGATCACATTGAGGTCGACGGCATGCCCGTCAAACTCAACCAGGGCGCCGTGTACTTGATGCTCTACAAGCCGACCGGCTACCTCACCACCATGAGCGACCCGCAGGAGCGCCCTTGTGTGGCCGATCTGGTCCCCCGCGACCGCTTTCCGGGACTGTTCCCGGTGGGCCGCCTGGACCGTGACACCACGGGCCTTTTGCTCTTTACCACCGACGGCGACCTGTCACAGGACCTGCTGCACCCCAGCAAGCATGTCTATAAAACTTACCAGGCACTCGTGGACGGGCAGCTGACCGACCGCGATCTGGAACCACTCCGCCGCGGCATCGAACTCGACGACGGCCCGTGCCAGCCGGCAATCTGTCGCATCATCAACGCGCGCGAGGCTGAAGCCGTGGCCCCGCAGGGTGTGAAGCCCGGTACCACCGCCGTGGAGGTCATCATCCGCGAAGGCCGCAAGAACCAGGTCAAGCGCATGCTGAGCAAGATCCACCACCCGGTGATCCGCCTGCACCGCTGCAACTTTGCCGGCCTGGAGCTCAAGGACGTGGCCAAGGGCTCGTGGCGCGAGCTCACCGACCGCGAGGTGCAGATCCTCAAGGCCGGCGGCATCCCGCCCAAGCAGGCGAGCTCCAAGCGCAACGGCGGCAAGCCCCAAGACACGCCTGCCAGCCGCACGCGTCACCACGGCAGCCATGGCTCAGCACCCAAGCGCAACACCTACCGCGAGCGCTACACGGGCTAGGCAAACCCGCCGCGCCCCAACGCCCGCGAACCATACCAGCACGTCAACCATTGAAAGGAAGCATTGCATGATCGTCGCCATCGACGGCCCCGCCGGATCCGGCAAGTCCACCATCGCCAAGGAGATCGCCCGTCAGCTTGGCTTTAACAAGCTCGACACGGGCGCCATGTATCGCGCCGTCACCTTCGCCGCGCTCGACCGCGGCATCGATCTGGATAACGAGGCGGCCATCGACGCTCTCGCCGAGCAGATTGAGATCCGCTTTACCAACGGCACCGGCGAGAACACGCGCCTGACCATCGACGGCCAAGACGCTTCGGCCGCCATCCGCACCCCGCAGGTCGACGCCAACGTGTCCAAGGTCTCGGCCTATCCGGGCGTGCGCGCCGCCATGCTCATCCACCAGCGCCGCGCCGCCGAGGACCGCGATATCGTGGCCGAGGGTCGCGACATCGGCACCGTCGTGTTCCCTAACGCGCAGGTCAAGGTCTTCCTGACCGCCGACCCGCGTGAGCGCGCCCGCCGCCGCGTGCTGCAGCGTCACCAAAACGACGCCCAGCCGCTCACGTCCGAGCAGCTCGAAGCCGAGGTCGACGAGACCCTCAACGCCCTCAAGCAGCGCGATAAGCTTGACAGCAGCCGCGAGGTCGCCCCGCTCGTGCCCGCCGAGGACGCCGTGCACGTCGACTCCACCGCCCACACCATCGACGAGGTCGTCTCGATAATCGAGGACCTTATCAACCAAAGGAGGTAGCCCATGCGCCTGTTTCAGCAGACGCCCGAGGACTATTACAACGCCCCCTACGCTGAGTTTCCAGCGCTCATCCGCGGCACCGTCGTCGTAGTCATGGCCATCCTTTGGGCCTTCTCCAAGCTCATGTGGCGCTGGAAGGTCGAGGACGCCGATCTTCTGTTTGAGCGCCAGGAAGGCCGCGGCAGCGTGGTCATCTGCAACCACACCTCGATGGCCGAGCTCTTGGCCGTGGAGACGGCGCTGTTCTTTGGGGGCCGCCGCATTCGTCCCATCTTTAAGTCCGAGTTCGCCAAGAGCAAGATTGTGCGCTGGGCCTTCAGCCGCGTTGGCGGCATCCCCGTGGAGCGTGGTACTGCCGATATGAAGTGCCTGCGCGCCGCCCAGCATGCGCTGCAGCGCGGCGAGGACGTCCTGATTTTCCCCGAGGGCACGCGCATCCGCTCGCGCGATATCAAGCCCGAGGTCCACGGCGGCTTTGCGCTCATCGCCCAGATGGGCAAGGCGCCCGTCAACCCGCTCGCCATCTGCGGCTGGTCCGATATTACGCCTGCGGGCAAAAAGCTCATGCGCCCCAAGAAGTGCTGGATCCGCGCCGGCAAGGCCGTCTCGCTTTCCGACGCACCGGCCGGGCTTAAACGCACGGAGCGCCTGGAATGGTTTGAGTCCGAGGCCATGAACCGCGTCTACGCTATGCGAGACGAGCTGTGCGCCGAGCATCCGGGCAGGTTCTAGCCATGAGCGAGAATGTGACGAACACCGCCGCGACTGCGTCCGACCAGGCAACCGCGCCTACCATCGAGATCGCCGCCCACGCCGGTACTTGCTACGGCGTACAGCGTGCGCTCGATATGGCGCTAGCCGCCGCGCCGCAGGCAGGGGAGTGCACTCAGGTTCATACCTTGGGTCCGCTCATCCATAACCCCATCGTGGTGCGCGAGCTTGCTGAGGCAGGCGTTGGCCTGGCCGAGAACCTGGACGACGCCGCATCGGGCACCGTAATCATTCGCGCGCACGGAGTGGTGCCGCAGGTGATCGATGCCGCTCGCGAGCGTGGCCTTAACGTCGTCGACGCCACCTGCCCTTACGTGAAGAAGGTCCATATGGCAGCCGAGCGCCTGGTGCGCGAGGGCTACCGCGTGGTGGTCGTAGGCGAGCCAGGTCACCCTGAGGTGGAAGGCATCCTGGGCCACGCCGGCACTGATGCGCTGGTCGTGAGCTGTGCCGCCGACGCCAACGCCTTGTCGTTCAAGGGCAAGGTAGGCCTCGTCGTGCAGACCACCCAGACCGCGCAGAACCTCGCCGAGGTCGTGGCAGCTATCACCCCGCGCGTGCAGGAGCTGCGTGTGATCAACACCATCTGCGCCGCCACGAGTGAGCGTCAACAGGCAGCAGCCACACTTGCCAACCGCTGCGACTGCATGGTCGTCGTGGGCGGCAAGAACTCGGGCAACACCCGCCGCCTGGCGCAGATTTGCGCAGACGCCTGCGAGCGCACGCATCACATCGAGGAAGCTTCAGAGCTTGAGACCGCTTGGTTTACCGACGCTCACCACATCGGCATCACCGCCGGAGCCTCCACCCCGCAAGAACACATCGAGCGCGCCGTCGAGCGCATCAAGGAGCTTTGCCGCTAATCATGGACCAGACCGTACCCGCATACGCCGCCGAGGTGGCCGATTACGGGCGCAGCCGCGACCCCGAGCCGGGTGAGGGCGCGCTCGTAAAGAACGTGCGTCCCGAATCGCCCGCGTGGGATGTGGGTATCGAGCCGGGCATGCGCGTGCTCACGGTCAACGGTGAGGCGCTCACCGACATGATCGTGTGGCTCTGGGAGGCCGACGACGACACCGTCGACCTCGAGGTTTTCGACCCGCGCGACGGCACCGTCACCCCCGTCGAGCTCGACCGCTTCCCGGGCGAGGATTGGGGTTTGGAGTTCGATGGCCCCATCTTCGACGGCATGCGTACCTGCGTAAACGCCTGCGTGTTCTGCTTTATGACCATGTTGCCCAAGGGCGGCCGCTCCACGCTCTATATTCGCGACGACGACTACCGCCTGAGCTTTTTGCAGGGCAACTTCGTCACGCTCACGAACCTCACCGACGAGGACGTGCAAAACGTCATCCAACGCAACATGAGTCCCATGAACGTGTCGGTCCATGCCGTAAGCCCCGACGTTCGCCGTCGTATGATGGGCCGCAACGCCCAGCGAGGCATGGACGTACTCGAGGCCATCATGGCCGCCGGTATCGAGATTCACGCGCAGATCGTGTTGTGCCCCGGCATGAACGACGGCGAGGAGCTTGAAAAGACCCTGCGCTTTTGCGAGGAGCACGAGCAAATCACAAGCCTGGGCATTGTGCCGCTCGGTTTTACCAAGCATCAGAACCGTTTTAGCTGGTCCTACAGCGACAAGCCCGAGCTAGCGCGCGAGACCATTGCCATGATCCGACCGTTCCAGGACCGCGCCTATGAGCGTTTTGGCCGCCACACCTTCCAGATGAGCGACGAGTTCTACCTGGACGCCGGCATCGATCCGCCCGAGGCAGACTTTTACGACGGCTACCCGCAGTACTACGACGGCATCGGCATGATCCGCTCGTATCTGGACGAGACGGACGATGTGCTTGCCGCCGATGCCGAGCGACTGGCCCGCGTCCGCGAGGCCATCGCCGCTCGCAGCCAGCACCTGCTGTGCCTCTCGGGCGCCAGCGCACGCGATACCGTGGCGCGCTTCGTGGAATCGCCGCAGGGGCTCGCTGGCACCGTCACGGCCATCAAGAATCGCTACTTTGGCGGCAACGTGGACGTGACCGGCCTCATCGTCGCCTGCGACATTCTGGAACAGCTGCCGCAGGACCTCTCGGGGGTTATGCTCTTTGTGCCTAAGCTCATGTTCAACGCTGACGGCATGACGCTTGACGAGTATCATCGTGACGATTTACTCGCAAGCCTTACCAGTCGCGGCGCCGAGGTTCATGTGGTGTCGACCATGCCGCATGAGCTGCTCGATACCCTGGAGCACATCCTTGGCATTGTGCCTGCCGACTCTAACACTTCCACTGACCCTACCCATTAAAGGAGAGCAGATGAAACCTATCGTCGCCGTCGTCGGACGCCCCAACGTGGGCAAGTCCACGCTCGTTAACCGCCTGGCCCAGACCTCGGACGCCATCGTCCACGAGTCACGCGGCGTCACGCGCGACCGCTCGTATCACACGGCCGATTGGAACGGCCGCGAGTTCACCATCGTCGACACGGGCGGCATCGAGCCGCTCAAGAGCGATGACGTCTTTGCCACGTCCATCCGCGACCAGGCGCTCGCCGCCGCCGAGGAAGCCGCCGTCATCCTGTTTGTGGTCGACGGCCGCACCGGCGTCACCGAGGAGGACGAGTCGGTCGCCCGCATGCTCAAGCGCTGCGACAAGCCGGTCTTTCTGCTGGTGAACAAGCTCGACAACCCCGATCGCGAGAACGACAGCATCTGGGAGTTCTATTCGCTCGGCATCGGTGAGCCTACGCCGCTCTCGGCCCTGCACGGTCATGGCACGGGCGACCTGCTCGACGACATCGTGGCCCTGCTTCCCGAGGAAGAGGACGAGGTCGCCGATGAGTTCCCCGACGCGCTGAACGTCGCCATCATCGGCCGCCCCAACGCCGGTAAGTCCTCGCTGTTCAACCGCATCCTGGGCGCCGACCGCTCCATCGTGTCCAACATTGCCGGAACCACGCGCGACGCCATCGACACGGTCGTCGAGCGCAACGGCAAGCACTACCGCATGGTCGACACTGCGGGCATCCGTAAGAAGAGCACCGTGTACGAGAACATCGAGTACTACTCGATGGTCCGCGGCCTGCGCGCCATCGACCGCGCCGACGTGGCGCTGCTCGTCGTTGACGCCTCCGTGGGCGTTACCGAGCAGGACCAGAAGGTCATGGGCCTTGCCATCGAGCGCGGTTGCGCCATCGTGGTGCTGCTCAACAAGTGGGACCTGCTCGACGACGACCGTAAGCGCGAGGCCTGCATGGAGACCATCGACCGCCGTCTGGGCGTCATGGCTCCCTGGGCCCAGTACCTGCGCATCTCTGCCCTCACTGGCCGCAGCGTCGAGAAGATCTGGGCAATGGTAGACGCTGCCGAGAAGACGCGCTCGCAGAAGATTAGCACCTCACGCCTCAACACGTTCCTCACCGACCTGCGCGAGTTCGGTCATACCGTGGTGGACGGCAAGCGCCGCCTGCGCATGCACTACGTGACCCAGACGGGCGTCAACCCGCCGACGTTCACGTTCTTCGTCAACCACAGCGATCTGGTCAACGACACCTATCAGCGCTACGTCGAAAACCGCATGCGCTCGACCTTCGACTTTGCCGGCACACCCATTCGACTCTTCTTTAGGAAGAAGGAGCAAAAGGATGCATAATCCGATTCTGCTGACCGCCATCTGCGCCGTGGTCTCGTTCTTTATCGGAGCGATTCCGTTTGGCCTGATCCTGGGCCGCGTGTTCAACCACACCGACATTCGCAAGGCGGGCTCCGGCAACATCGGCACCACCAACGCCCTGCGTGTGGCCGGCCCCAAGGTAGCCGCGCTCACGCTGCTGCTCGACTGCCTTAAGGGCGCCATCTGCGTCCTTATCGCGCGTCCGCTCATTGCCGACTTGGGCTATGGCTTTCCGCCGAACATTATGGCGCCCGGCGCCGCCGGCGACTGGATGCTCGGCGTCATCTGCCTGGCAGCCGTGTGGGGCCATATCTTCTCGCCCTATCTCAACTTCCACGGCGGCAAGGGTATCGCAGTTGGTCTGGGCGTTATCCTCGCCTGGTACTGGCCCATCGGACTTTCGCTGCTGGGCATGTTTATCGTGGCCGTCGCCATCACCAAGTTTGTGTCGGTGGGCTCGCTTGCCGCCGCCATCGGCCTTCCCATTGCCGCCTGCGCGGTCTTTCCGTACAGCAGCCTGGGACTCAAGTTTTGCATGGCGCTGATCGGCATTACCGTGGTGTGGGCCCATCGTGCGAACATCAAAAAGCTCATGACGGGTAAGGAGTCCAAGCTCTCGTTTACCAAGCGCGTCACCGAGCCCGACGATAAATAGGAGAGAGTCATGAATGTTGCGCTGATTGGCTCCGGCTCCTGGGGAACCGCCGTCGCCGGCCTTGCTGCCGCGCGTGCCGAGCGCGTGACCATGTGGGCCCACAGCGAGCAGACGGCCGCCGGCATCAACGGCGAGCACCGTAACCCCCGGTATTTGGTGGGCTACGAGCTGCCCGGCAACGTCGTCGCCACCACGGACCTGGTACAGGCGCTCGCCGGCGCCGAGGCCATCATCTTCGCCGTTCCTTCGACGCACCTTCGCAGCGTGTGCCATCGGGCAGCGCCCTTTATCGCCGCCGATACCCCGGTGCTCTGCCTCACCAAGGGTATTGAGCCCGAGTCTGGCCTGCTCATGAGCGAGGTCATCGCCAGTGAGATCGGCAACGAGGCACGTGTCGCGGCGCTTTCGGGCCCCAACCATGCCGAGGAGATCTGCCGCGGCGGACTTTCTGCCGCCGTCATCGCCAGCAAAGACGCGCAGGTAGGGGAGACCTTTAAGAACCTGCTCCTATCCACGGCCTTCCGCATCTACCTGTCGCAGGACATGACCGGTGTCGAGGTCTGCGGCGCCATGAAAAACGTTATCGCCATCGTGTGCGGCATCTCCGCCGGCACCGGTGCCGGCGACAACACGCTCGCCCTCATCATGACGCGCGGCCTGGCCGAGATTAGCCGTCTGGTGCATGCCCGCGGCGGTCAAGCTATGACCTGCATGGGACTTGCCGGCATGGGTGACCTCATTGCCACCTGCACCTCGGAGCATTCACGCAACCGCACCTTTGGCTACGAGTTTGCCCACGGCGTGTCGCTCGACGAGTATCAGGAGCGCACGCATATGGTGGTCGAGGGCGCCGTCGCGGCCCGCAGCGTGAGCGAGCTTGCCCGTTCACTGGGCGTAGACATTCCGCTCACCTTTGCCGTGGAGCAAACGCTCTACAACGGTGTTACTTTGGATAGGGCGCTCGAGATTCTTACCGACCGCGTACCCTCCCAAGAGTTCTACGGACTCACCGACTAGCGCAGAAAGGCTTCTACCATGGGTTCCATTAAAATCGCTCCGTCCATCCTTTCGGCCGATATGGCCAACCTCAAGGGCGACCTCGACAAGATCGCCGGCGCCGACTACGTGCACTTCGACGTCATGGACGGCCACTTTACCGGCAACCTCACCTTTGGCGCTGACATCCTTAAGGCCGTCAAGCGCTCCACCGATGTACCGGTCGACGCGCACCTGATGGTATCGAACCCCGACGAGACGGTCGATTGGTACGCCGACGCCGGCGCCGACATGATCACCGTGCACTACGAGGCTTCCACGCACCTGCACCGCACGCTCACGCATCTACAGCAGCGCGGCGTCAAGGCCGGCGTTGTGCTCAACCCCGCCACCCCCGTGTGCGTGCTCGAGAGCATCATCGACGTCGTCGATATGGTACTGCTCATGAGCGTGAACCCAGGCTTTGGCGGCCAGAGCTTTATCCCGGGCACCATCGCTAAGCTCCACGAGCTCAAGGCCATGTGCGAGCGTCACGGCGTTTCGCCCCTCATCGAGGTCGACGGTGGCATTTCTTCCAAGAACATTGCCGAGGTCGTCAAGGCCGGCGCAAATGTCCTGGTGGCCGGTTCTGCCGTATTTAAGTCCGAAGATCCCACTGCCGAGGTTGCGCTGCTGCAGAAGCTGGGCAACGAGGCTGCACAGGAGGCATAAACCCTTATGACCGCAGGTCAAAACCGCATACCCGTGAATCTTGACTACGCCGCCTCGACGCCCATGCGCGCCGAGGCGCGCCTTGCGCAGCGTGAGTACGACGATAGCGAGCTAGCAGGCGTCAACCCCAACTCGCTGCACTCGCTCGGCCGCAAGGCTGCCGCGCGTCTGGAGGTTGCACGTCGCGAGATCGCCCGCAGCTTTGGCGCGCGCGTTCGCCCGTCTGAGATTGTTCTGACCAACGGCGGCACCGAAGCCAACCAGCTGGCGCTACTCGGTCTTGCCGAGGGTGCACGTCAGCGCGACCGTAAGCGTAACCGCGTGATCGTATCTGCCATCGAGCACGATTCGATTCTGGACAACCTGCCGCTGCTGCGTGCCGCAGGCTTTAGCGTCGACCTGGTGCAGCCCTGCCGCATGGGCTACATTGAGCCTGCCACGCTTGTCGAGCTACTAGGCGACGACGTGGCGCTCGTGAGCATCATGGTTGCCAACAACGAGACCGGCGTGGTGCAGCCCATCCGCGAGCTGGCCGCCGCCGCACATGCTGCCGGCGCCCTGTTTCATACCGATGCCATCCAAGGCTACTTGCATATTCCGCTCGATGTCACAGAGCTGGGCGTCGATGCTATGTCCGTCGCTGCCCACAAGATTGGCGGTCCTGTGGCATCCGGCGCGCTCTACGTTAAGACCCGCACCCCGCTGCGCCCGCGCATCTTTGGCGGAGGACAGGAAGCCGGACGACGTGCCGGCACGCAGGACCTGCGCACGCAGCTGGCCTTTGCCGCTGCCGCTTCCGCGCTGTTACCGAATGTTGCCCAGGAGCGTACAACACTGCAGGCCTTATCCGAAAAGCTCTACGCCACGCTTACGGCTCATCCGCGTATTCATGCCACCATGGGCGACTACGCACAGGCCGATCGTCTGCCGGGTATGGTTTCGATCTACGTCGACGGCATGGACTCCGAGGAGCTCATCGTCAAGCTCGACGCCGCCGGCTTTGAGGTATCGGCAGGCTCGGCATGCTCGAGCGGCAGTATGGACCCCAGCCATGTTCTAAGCGCCATGGGTATTGGCCACGAACAGGCCCTGGGTGCACTGCGTATCTCCTTCGATGACCGTGTGGACCCGGGCGATTTGGACGAGTTTGCCCAGACGCTGCTCTCGATCGTGGGTGCCGCATGATCGTCGCCGAGCTCGAGCGTGCCCTGCTGGCACGCTATCCCAAGACGGATGCCGAGCCCTGGGACCACGTAGGCTTATCCGTGGGCGACCCTGCCGTGGAGATTACCGGCGTTGTCTGCGCGCTCGATGCGACCGAGGCTAATGTTCGCCGCGCACAAGAAGCCGGCGCCAACGTGCTGCTGACGCATCATCCTATATACATCAAGGCACCCGAGGCCTTTTGTCCGGCGGATGCCACGCGCCCCCAATGCAGCGCGGCACTCTACGAGGCAGCGCGTTGCGGCGTGAGCATCATATCGCTCCACACCAACCTGGACCGCTCGCACGAAGCCCGCGTCTGCCTGAGCGAGCTGCTGGGTGCCGCACCCGTGAGCTCACTGGAGCACGTGGACGACCCCGAGTCCACCGGCCTGGGTGCACTCGCGACCCTCAACAACCCCTGTAGCCTGCGCGATCTTGCCACCCGTGCTGCCACGGCCTTCGGCAGTGACCCGCGTGTGTGGGGCGAAGCCGAGCACGCATGCCGTACCGTCGCTATTTTGGGCGGCTCCCTGGGCGACTTTGGAGAGCTCGCCATCGCCGCGGGCGCAGATGTCATCGTAACCGGCGAGGCAGGCTACCACGTGGCGCAAGACCTTGCCTTGCGCGGGCTGCCGGTGATCTTGCTCGGCCACGACCGCTCCGAAGAGCCGTTCGTTGATATATTGATGAACTCTGCAGTTGACGCCGGGGTCGACCCCCGTCATGCGATTAAAATACTGAACCCTTGCCAATGGTGGACTGTGACAAAAGGAGAGAACTTATGAGCGCCGGCGCTACGCTACTCAAGCTGCAACAGATCGATTTGGAGCTCGCCCGCAACAAGAGCGAACTTGCCAATATGCCGGAGCTCAAGGAGCTCGCTTCCAAGCGCAAGACCTATGTGAAGCTCAAGTCCGAGATGACCAAGCTCTACGCCCAGCGCAAGGATCTGGACATTGAGCTCGACGATCTCAACACCACCGAGATTCAGACCAACAACGCCATCGAGGCTGCCAAGAAGCGCCATGTCGACGGCTCCGACTACCGCGAGGTTCAGGACCTGGAGAATGAACTCGCAACCCTGGCCAAGCGTCTGGACAAGATTGAGCACACCCGCAAGGATGTCGTCATCGCCCATAAGGAGGCGCTCGACCGCGAGGCCCGCGCGCAGGCAATCATCGCCAAGTTCGAGGAGGGCGTAAAGGCCGATACCAAGGCCGCCCGCGCCAAGGCCACCGACCTCCAGGCCCAGATTGACGCCGCCGCTAAGGAGCGCACTGCGCTGGCTGCCACGCTGCCGGCCGACGTGCTCACCGACTACGAGCGTCTGCTCAAGCAGTTCCGCGGCCTGGCCGTCGAGACCATCCAGGGCAACATCCCCACGGTCTGCCACACCGCGCTGCAGGCATCGTCCATGAGCGACCTTAACCACGACGGTAGCGAGATTACGCACTGCCCGTACTGCCACCGTCTCCTGGTGCTCCCGAGCAAGGAAGCTTAAACGATGGCGGCATCCAACAATTCAATGCAACTTGAGGGAAAAACGATCCTGCTGGGCATTACCGGCGGGATCGCCGCCTATAAGTCGTGCAATATCGTGCGCCTGTTGCAAAAGCGCGGCGCGCGCGTGAAGGTCGTTATGAGCGAGCATGCCACCGAGTTTGTGGGGCCGCTTACCTTCCGTGCGCTTACCAACGAGCCGGTCGCGGTGGGCCTGTTCGACGATCCCTCCGACCCCATCCACCACATTTCGCTTGCGCAGGAGCCCGATCTGGTGGTCGTGGCGCCCGCGACGGCCAATATCATCGCCAAGATGGCTAACGGCATCGCCGATGACCTTATTTCCACCACGCTGCTGGCAACGCCGCGACCCATCGTGATCGCGCCGGCCATGAACAATGGCATGTGGAAGGCGCCGGCGACACAGGCCAACATGTCCACGCTGCGCGAGCGCGGTGTCCATGTGGTGGGACCCGGCAGCGGCTACCTTGCCTGCGGCGACGTGGACACGGGACGTATGAGCGAGCCCGAGGACATCGTCGAGGCTGTCTGCGAGGTGCTCAACCCCGCGCCTCAGGACCTGGCAGGTAAGCGCATCGTGATTACCGCCGGCCCCACGCACGAGCCGATCGATCCGGTGCGATTCATTGGCAACCGCTCTTCGGGCAAGATGGGCATCGCCCTGGCGGGGGAGGCCGCACGCCGCGGTGCCGAAGTCACGCTCGTGTTGGGACCGACATCGCTCGATGTTCCCCGCGGCGTGGAGTGCGTGCGCGTGCAAACCGCCGCAGAGATGCTCCAGGCGGCCCTGAGCGCCTTCCAGACGGCCGATGCGGCAATTTGTGCGGCCGCCGTCGCCGACTACACCCCCGCGGCCCCTGCCGACCATAAGCTCAAAAAGTCCAACGAGCGCTTGGATCGCATCGAGCTTATCGAGACGGTCGATATTTTGGGCGAGCTCTCGCGCCAAAAGGGCGAACGATACGTGATCGGCTTTGCGGCCGAGACCGATAACGTCCTGGAGTACGCACAGCGCAAGCTCACCCGCAAGGGTTGCGATGCCATTATCGCCAACGATGTCTCGCGCGCCGATTCGGGCTTTGGAACCGACACTAACAAGGCCTGGATTGTGAGCACAACGGGCACGCAAGAACTTCCCGTGCTAACAAAACCCCAGCTCGCAGATACAATTTTGGACTTGCTTCAAAATTTATAAAAAAGTTCTTGCACAAGTCCAAAGTTTCGGGTTAATATACTCCCTGTTGCGAGCGAGAGCAGAGCAACAAACAAAAGCTTCGGGACGTGGCGCAGCTTGGTAGCGCACTTGACTGGGGGTCAAGGGGTCGCTGGTTCGAATCCAGTCGTCCCGACCAGAAGTTTGCAGGTCAGGCACTTAGTGCCTGACCTTTTTTGTTTTAATCACCATGATTATTTTGCTTAAAGTAACAACGTTCCCGATCGATGTAATCACCGAATCAAAACGTGTACATTAGCCACCAAAATCGACATTTTTCGACATGTTTGGAGGCAGATGTACACGAATGCGAAATCCCCCGCCTAATAGCGCCCTCCACATGTCTGGACTCTCTATGGCTTGGCTGGATAGACATCGCCGGAACGGGTATAGTATCGAAAGTTTTGTCGTTAACCAGCGGGGGAGTCCTGTGGGCATCAAAAAGAAGATCAAAAAGGAGCTTATCGGCACTTCCGATTACCCGTCGAATAAGATCTTTACGATCTCCAATTTCATCACCTTTACGCGCCTGATCCTCACCCTGGTATTTCTGTACCTGTTTGTGACGGATAACAACCGCGTCATCGCCATCGTTATCTACGCCGTTGCCGCCTCCACCGACTGGATGGACGGCCAGATCGCCCGCATGACTAAGACGGTCTCATGGCTCGGCAAGGTCATGGATCCCATTTGCGACCGTGCGCTGCTGTTCACCGGCGTCTTGGGACTAGTGGTCCGCGGAGAGCTGCCCGTCTGGGTCTGCGTGCTCATTATTGGCCGCGACATCTATCTGGGCATCGGCACGCTTATCGTTCGTCATTATCACCGTCGCCCCATCGATGTCGTCTTCCCGGGAAAGATTGCCACAGCGCTGCTCATGACTGGTTTCTCGCTCATGCTGCTCGGTTTCCCCGTTATTGACGGCCTGCATCTTTTACCTTCATCCCTTACGGCCTTCCCGGGCCTCAACGGAAGCTCGGTGCCCCTCGGCATCTTCTTTGTGTACGGCGGCGTGATCTTCTCCATGCTCACGGCTGTCATCTACTCCATTAAGGGCGGAGCGGCCATTAAACAGGCTCTCGCGCATCCCGAGGACGAGGACATCGACTTTCTGAACCCTGAAATCGAAGACTGATTCGTTGGGGTATGATTACGTACGGTTCATTATTTGCGGCAGGTCCGCGATAAGTTAGGGGTTATCATGGACAACATGGTTAACAATATGCCTCAGAATGATAAGACCGCGGACGCTACCTGCGTATTCCGCGTTCCTTCAAGCGACGTCACCGTTCCCGACCTCATGGCCAACGTGCGCATCACCGCCCCCGTTCTGTCCATCGTCAAGGGTCCGCAGACTGGTGCCGCTTTTGAACTCGAGGACGACGTGACCACCATCGGCCGCGATCCTGCGAACGGCATCTTCCTCAATGACATGACCGTTTCGCGCAGCCACGCGCGCATTATTCGCGAGGGCCTCGGCGCTCGCATCGAGGACTTGGGCTCGCTCAATGGCACCTGGGTCGACGGTGCCATCGTCAATGCAGCCCCGCTGCACGACGGTTCTTCCGTCCAGATCGGTACGTTTACGCTCATCTACCACGAGAGCACGCCGGAGCGCATCGAAACCGGTGAGTAGGGCATGGCCGAACGCAACTATCTGAGTATCGGCCAAGTCGTCAACCTACTTCGAGGCGCATACCCCGATCTTTCGAACTCAAAAATTAGATTTCTAGAGGATGAGGGGCTCATTACCCCTCATCGTACGCCAAAGGGATACCGTCAGTACTCCAAGGAGGACGTTGATCGCCTGGAGGTCATTCTGCACCTGCAGAAGACCCGCTATATGCCACTCAACGTGATTAAGCAGCGCTTGGAAAACGCCACGGACCTGTCAACGCTCGCCTACGAGGTGGGCTTGCTGTCCGATGTTCCGCTCAAGACGGAGCCCAAGGAGACTAAGCAAAAGCTGCATCCCATCGAGACCATTCCCGATATGCTGGGCGTCGAGATTTCGTTTATCCGCTCGCTCGCCGAAAACGACCTCATTCGCATCATCAAAAGCCCGCAGAACCGCGAGCTCGTCGATGGTCGCGATTTTCCGATCATCCGTTACTGCTCCGAGCTGTCACGCTTCCATATCGAGCCGCGCAACCTGCGTCAGTACGTGTCTTCCGCCAACCGCGAGTCCTCCATGTTTGAGCAGGTGCTCGTGAGCATGCTCGGAATGGATACCTCCGATGACGAGCGCGACGCCAAGCTCGAACGTGCGTTTAAGAAGCTTCACGACCTAACGGAAGGTGTGCACACCGCACTGCTCAAGAACCGCGTTTTTGAGTCGCTCAACGCCGTGGTCGAGGACGCCGACATCGATGCACTCGATGAGGAAATCACTCGTTCCGAGTCCACCAAGGCCAAAAACGAAGAGATAGCTGCGCCGGCTCCACACGAGGATTCTCTCGTAAAGCCGCTCAAGGTTGTCGCCCCTTCGCACTCCGGAACCGCCACCGCGGGCAAATAACAGCTGCTGTAATTTCGGCAACCCATTGAAAGGTCATGCAATGTACGACTTCGAATCTCAAATCGTCGATATCCCCGACTATCCCGAGCCCGGAGTCATCTTTAAGGACGTCACGCCGCTCTTTGGCAATCCCGAGGCGCTCAAAGCCATGACCGATGCCCTCGCCGAGCACTTTGCCGGCATGGGAATCACCAAGGTCGTGGGTCCCGAGGCTCGCGGCTTTATGGTTGGCGTACCGGTGGCTGTAGCCCTTGGCGCTGGCTTTGTTCCTGCACGTAAACCGGGCAAGCTGCCGCGTGAGACCGTAAGCCAGAGCTACGAGCTCGAGTACGGCACCGATTCAATTGAGATCCATGCCGACGCTATCAGCTCTAAAGATACCGTGTTGATTCTGGACGACTTGGTCGCGACGGGCGGAACCGTCGAGGCAACAGGTAAACTGGTGCGAGATATGGGCGCAAAGCTTGTCGGTTACGGTTGTATCCTTGAGCTTGCGTTTCTCAACCCGCGCGAGAAGCTCACGCCGTCTAATGACGATGTGGAGCTCTTTAGCCTGGTGACGGTGGACTAGCCGTTACCCTTAGTTACTGGAAAGGAAGCTACATGCGCACAGCAAACACGCACAAAAACATGGCACGCTGCGCTGCTACGGCAACCCTCGCTTGTGTTTTGGGCTTGGGCCTCGCGGCTCCTGCCTACGCCGATACCGCATCCGACCTTGCCGCTGCTCGTACTAAGCTCGAGCAGATCGGTACCCAAACTCAGCAGATTTACGATGAGCTCGCCACGCAGACGCAGGCGCTCGATCAGACTGCCGGCGAGATCACGCAAAAGCAGCAGGAGATCGCCGATGGTCAGGCCAAACTCTCGACCTATGTCGCCGGCGAGTACAAAACCGGCGGTCTGAGCCTGCTTCAGGTTCTGACGGGTGTCGATGATCTGAGCGATATGCTCAACCGTTTGTTCTACTACGGCAAAGTTTCCGATAAGCAAGCTCAGACCATTCAAGAGGTCAAAGAGCTTAAGCAGCAGCTCACCGATAAGCAGGCCGAGCAGGAGAAGAACGTCGCCACCACGCAAAAGAAGGTTGACGAGCTTAACGCCCAGCAGGCTGAAGCCCAGAACGTCGTAAACTCCCTGGATTCGCAGCTGCAAGCCGAGCTTGCCGCAGAGGCCGAGGCCAACGCCGCGCTGCAGGCCGGCATCAACGCCAGCACCGCCGAGAAGGCCACGGTGAGCAACGAGACTGCCGGTACGACCGAGAAGACCAACAACGGTGGCCAGACCAGCAATAACAACAACCAGGGCGGCAACACTCCGGCTCCTACGCCGGCACCTGCTCCGACGCCGCAGCCCTCCACACCTGCTCCGGCTCCGACGCCTTCTGCTCCGAGCCAGTCCGTCGACGGCGGTTCTGTTGTATCGCGTGCATACAGTAAGCTTGGTTGCGCTTATTCCTGGGGCGGAATTGGCCCGAACAGCTTCGACTGCTCTGGTTTTGTTAGCTATTGCCTCACTGGTCGCTATTGCCGCCTGGGCACCACGGGCACCTTTATGGGCTGGACGCGTGTGTCCGATCCGCAGCCCGGTGACGTTGTGGTCAACTCGTACCACACCGGCATTTACATCGGTGGTGGTCAGATGATTCATGCTTCCGACTACAACACGGGTGTTATCATCAGCTCCGTTGCCGCCGGCATGAACAATAACTACATCTTCGTGCGTTACTAAGTATTCAGATAATGCAAACGGATATGGACCTCGTGGCTTTGAGTCATGGGGTCCATTCTTTTACCTTTCGTGCAGGCCGCTATCTAGTTTTGAATACTAGATAGCGGCCCAATCGGTCTGCAAGATGGCTATAATTGAATGGGAACAATTAGAAAGGACCCTCTATGAGCTGGGCACTTATCTCCGATTCAAGCTGCAACCTCCGCGATTGGCAACCGACCGCGCCCCATACCACCTTTGCATTTGCGCCCCTCAAAATTCGAGTGGGGGAGCGTGAATTCGTCGATGACCTTTCGCTCGATGTTCATGAGCTCAACTGCGCTGTTCAGGCGGAGACGAACGCCTCTTCGAGCGCTTGTCCCAGTGTAGGGGAGTGGGCCGAGCTCTTCAAATTGGCAGACAAGACCATCTGCATGCCGATCTCTGAGGGCGTGTCAGGCAGCTACAATGCGGCAGCCACGGCTCGCGATATGGTTCTTGCCGAGGAGCCCGACCGGCAGATTCATCTAGTCAATTCACGCGCAGCTGGCGGCAAAATGGACCTCATTTTCTTGCTGTTCGACCGCTATCTTGCAGACAATCCGAATGTCTCATTCGAGGATGCTTGCGCATACTTCGATAGCCTTGAACAGAACAGCAAAATCCTCTTCAGTTTGTGCAATTACGAAAACCTCGCCAAAGCCGGACGTATCCCTAAGGCAGCCGGCGTCATTGCCAACAAGCTCAATATCCGCATTTTGGGCACGGCGAGTGAGGCCGGTAAAATCGAACTCGTGGGGCACACGCGTGGCGAAAAGAAGATGCTCAACAAGATCATCGACACTATGGAAGCCGAGGGCTTTACGGGCGGTGAGGTCATCATCGATCACGTTGAGAACGAAGCTGGAGCCCAGGCGCTTACTGACCGCATAGTCGAGCATTGGCCCGGCTCCAAGACCATCATCATGCCCTGCAATGGCCTGGATTCCTATTACGCCGAGATGCACGGCCTCATCATCGGCTACGGCATGGGCGTAGCTTCGGGCCAATAAAGTCAAACCAAGCAAAAAATACGGGCGGGACAAAGCGACAGATGACTCTTTGTCCCGCCCGTTTTATACGTCGGCTAGCTATTAAACCCGTTGAACTTGAGATAGCTCATCAGGTACGCCTTCGAAACAAAGGACGATACGGCACTGCGCACAAGCAGCGACTCACGCGTTACCTGATGCGCCGTATCGGGAACCGGCGTCTGCTCGACAGAAAACGCCGAACGAATCGATGCCTCGAGCTGATCGACCACATAGTCGAAGGCCGTCGGGGCATCGTAGCTCAAACGCTGAATGTTAAAGAGCGCCTGCACCGCAGCAATAGGTAGCACCTGCTTAAAGATGCAGATAGCGATCAGGCGGGCAATCTGCTCGCGACCATACTGCTTTTTGACCGGAGCAGGCACCAGGCCGACCTTCACGTAGTTATTGATCATCGATGGCGTAATGACAGGCTGCTCAACGCAAATAGACAGCGGCTCCATCCACAGCGCAACATACTCAATGACCTGGTCGCGGTAGAGCGTCACATTGGGCAACTGGTCATAGCGCGGCAGACTCAACGTATTGAGTTTACGCACGATATCGGACTGAATAAATGCATCGGGCAGCACAGTGGGCTGAATATCCTCAGGCTTAATGCTGACCGACGAATCGGACATCGGGATAACGCGTTTGGCGTGGTTCATAAGGATCCTCCGTTCATTAGCTATATTGTATTCTAGGTTATCTAGTTTTGCATACTATATAGCAGGAAAGTAAAAGTGGTTGGACAGCACATTGATGCACCGTCCAACCACTTTGTTTTAAAGATAGCAACTTTACATAAGATATATTATCGTACTTATCCGCGGAGAAACGCGTATGCGCTCGTTGCTGCTATGGCTCCGTCAGAAACGGCGGTCACAACCTGACGTAAGCGCTTGGAACGGATATCGCCAGCAGCAAATAGACCTGGCGTGCGGGTCGCCATGGATTCATCAGTCAGAATGCCGCCATCAGGCGCCAGATCGACAAGATGCTCAACAAGCTCGGTATGGGGTTGCGTCCCGGTAAAGACAAAGATGCCAAACGAGCCAGGCTCAAAGGTCTCAGCATGCGTCTTACCGCTTGCATTGTCCTTGAACGTAATTGTCGTGGGCATCGCTTCACCAGAAAGCTCAACAATACTAGTTTGGTACCTAACTGTAATATTGTCCTTTTTGAGTACTTTCTGAACAACACCATCAGGCGCACGGAACTGGTCGCGGCGCAGCACGATGGTCACACTGCTGGCAATGTCTGACAGGAACAGTGCCTCTTCGCATGCCGAATTGCCACCACCGATTACAAAGACCTGTTTGCCGCGGAAGAACATGCCGTCACATGTTGCGCAATATGAAACGCCACGACCGCGATAGGTATCCTCGCCAGCGAAACCTGCCGGACGCGGCGTGGCACCCATGCAAGCGATAACGCTCGAGGCAAGCGTATCGCCCATATCGTGATGCACCGTAAACAGCGCTGCATCGGCATCGTAATCGATACCCGTAACCATGCTCCATGTAACCTGCGCTCCCAGCCCCTCTGCATGTTGCTGAAAACGCTCGCCGAGTTCGGCGCCACTCAAGAGCGGAATGCCCGGATAGTTCTCGACCTCATTGGTCGTGGCGATCTGTCCACCCGACATGCCCTGCTCAATCACGGTCGTCGTCAGGTTGGCACGCGCAGCGTAAATGGCGGCAGCATAGCCCGCGGGGCCTCCACCGATAATCGCAACATCAATCGGCTGATCGGTAGTCATGAAGAATCCTCTCGTCGAAACGTTGTCGTTCTTTGCGCTCATACCCAAATTTACGTGAACATGACACTCATGCACTACAATGATAAATCGCGTAACAAAGCTGAAGGGGAGTTATCGATGGATCAAACGCAGACGAGCAATAGCGCTCCCCTGCCCATGCAAGCCACTCCCCAACCGGAGCAAATGACCGTTTTACCTGCACAAAAACCCCTGGTAACCATTGTGCACGCATCAGTTGGATCGGGCCACAAAGCCGCCGCCAACGCGATTGCACAAGCATTTGACCTTATCCGCGGCACCAAGGGAATCCCTGAGGATATTGAAATTGAAGTGCTCGATATCCTTGATTTTGGACGTATTAAATTCGACGGCAATAAGACCGCGGCTTCTTTTACGGGAGCCACACGCCCCATTTACGACCTGACCTGGCGATATACGCTTACGGGGCATCTTCTCTGGGGTGGCGGCACGGCATGGTCGCGAATTATGTTCCCCGCCTTCAACGAATATATTCGTCGCCGCAGGCCTATAGCCGTGGTCGCAACGCACATCACAGCAGCCAATGTTGCCGTGGGTGCCCGCGTTATTACGGGTATCGATTATCCGGTCATCTGCGTACCAACAGACTATGAAGTCGAAGGCTTTTGGCCCCACAAGGACACCGACCTGTTCTGCGTGGCCAACGAGTTTATGGCCGAAACGCTGCGCCCCCGCAAAGTTCCCGAGTCAAAGATCCGCATAACGGGCATCCCCATCCGAGCCGGTTTCGATTCAAATTACGATCGCGAGGAAGAGCTGAGCAAGTTCAATCTCCCCATAGACAAAACTGTCGTATTGGTGATGGCCGGCGCCAGTTTGCCCCAACCATACGTGCGTTTCCGTGCCGCGATGGACCACACGCTCCCCTTCTTACGCAGCTTTGAGGACATGCACTTTGTCTTTTTACCGGGCAAGGATAAGGAATACGCCGCCCGACTCAAGACGCTCTTCGACGCCATGAAGCTCGACAACGTCACGGTTCTGGACTACGTGGACGACATGGCGGCCCTCATGCACGGCTGCGACCTGGCAATCCTCAAATCAGGCGGACTCACGGTCACCGAGTGCCTGTGCGCTCATCTGCCGATGATCCTGCTGGGCAAATCATACGGTCAGGAAAAGGCCAACACCACGATGCTTACCGGCATGGGCGCCAGCATGCACGTCACCACCGCACGCGAGCTCATCGTGACGCTTCGTCACCTGCACGACCACCCTGAGTCGCTCAAAGCGCTACTCATCAACGGCGAAGTACTACGCCGCCCCCACGCAGCCGAGGACATCGCCATCGCAACCATGGAGCTAGTAGGCAAACCCCAAAAGCGCAAACGAGCCTTCTGCCGCTTCTACTGGGGCGGAAAGCCCGCGCATATCCGCTAGTCGAATGTCCGCCGCTCTGCCGGAGCCGCCCTTATATCATTCCATGCTCAAACATTCTCGCTTCGCTGCGAAACTGCGCGTGGAACGATATAAGGGCGGCTCCGGCAGAGCGGCTGCGTTTACTTACTAGCAGCTACTTCGGTATCCCCTCCATTAGAACCTGCAAAGGTAAAACAGGAAAATATAAATACAGTAAGCCGATGCGACAAAGGGACAGCCCCTTTGTCGCATCGGCTTACTAGAAAAGTAAATATTGTTTCAAGCGAGTAGCCGCCCGCCCGGGGCTTACCTATATCGTTCCACGCGCAGTTTCGCAGCGAGCGAAGCGACGCGAGAATGTTTGAGCATGGGATGATATGTGTGAGAGGCGGGCGGGAGGGATACGAGCGCCCCTAGGCGACGCCGCTGGAGCCGAAGCCTCCGTTGCCTCGGTCGGTTTCGTCTAGTTCTTCTACTTCTATGAGGTTAACCGTGGGGACTTCTTGGATGACGAGTTGGGCGATGCGGTCGCCTTTGTTGATTTGGATGTTGTTGGAGGGATCCAAGTTGATGAGGATAACCTTGAGTTCTCCTCGGTAGTGGGCGTCGATGAGGCCCGGCGTGTTGACTATAGACAGGCCCTGCTTGATGGCCAAGCCGCTGCGGGGCTGGACGAAGCCGGCGTAGCCATCGGGCAGGGCGATGGCCAGCCCGGTAGAGACCAGACGGCGTTCGAAGGGCTTCAGGACGCAGTCCTCGTTGGAGCGCAGATCCAAGCCGGCATCGGTGGGATGGGCGTATTTGGGAAGCTCGACGGTGGGATCGAGACGCTTTATGTTGAGGGTAATGTTGGACATGGAATCACCTTAGCTTGTCGAGCTCTTGCAGAAACTCATCGACGTCTTTGAAATCGCGGTAGACCGAGGCAAAGCGGATGTACGCCACCTTGTCGATCTTGGCCAAGCGCTTGAGCACCATGTCGCCCAACTCATGGGACGTGACGGCCGTCAGCGTGCGAGAGCGCAGCTCGACCTCGATGTCGTCGATAATCTCATTGAGCTTCTTAGTGTCGATATCGCGCTTGATGGTGGCGCGCATCAAGCCGACGAGCAGCTTATTGCGATCGAACCGCTGCTTAGTTCCGTCCGACTTAATGACCTCGATTGGGTCTTCACATCGCTCGAACGTTGTAAAGCGGTAGTTACACGAGCAACATTCGCGACGACGCTTAATGGTGTTATTTGACTCCTGCATACGGGAATCAACGACGCGGGTATGTGCCTTGCCGCATTTGGGACAGCGCATGGTACCTCCTCTTAAACGATAACAAGGGTACCATGCGCAGCGCGATAATGATTACGAACGAGCAGGAACCTTAAGATGCGCACCGGCGGCGAGCGAACCATGCTCCAGATGATTGACGTTACGGATCATGTCGGAAGTCTCTTGCGTGGAAAGGCCATCGATTGGATATTCCTCGGCAAGCGACCAGAGAGAATCGCCAGGCTGAACGCGAACGGTCTCATAGGTAACGTTGGAAACGGACTCGGCATACGCGGCGTGACGAGCGCTAAAGACCGACATAGCGAGGACAAAGAAGAGCGTAAGCGCAACGGCAACGGCAACAATCGTCGGAACCTTCAGGGCAACGCGAGCCGGCGCGACTACAGCCTGCTGATTGCGAGCAGGCTTTACGGTCAAAGGCTGAAAGCCGGAGCGGCCACCCTGAACAACCGTAAAAGTGGGTTCTGCAGGCGTCTCGAGCTTAAGGGCGAGGTTTCCCTGGACCATATTCGTTGCGTTCATCATGTTCTCCTCTCGCGTGTTTTGCTGAGAACAGTTTTATCAAGCCGCGCGGACAAAAATGTCTAGCGCGAGAACGAATGTTCGGTTATTATTATCTTCGAACAGTTGTTCCTGTCAAGCAAAATTCGAACATTTGTTTGATATGGGTAGAGAGGATGCCCTGATGGCTCGCAAAATTACCAAGCGTCAGCAGCAAATTTACGACTTCATCAAGGAATATCAGCAGGAGAAGGGTTATCCGCCCAGCGTGCGCGAGATGGCTTCTGCCGTGGGCCTTTCCTCCCCCAGCACCGTGCACGCCCATCTATCTGCCCTGGAGGCGCGCGGGCTACTCAAGCGCGATGCCACCAAACCGCGCGCCCTGGAACTCTTTAACGAGGACGGTTCCTCGGTCTCAATTTCTAAATCTGACGAGCCCACCGCACCTCGCGGAACGGTCTCGCTACCGCTCGTTGGTCGCGTCGCGGCTGGGATTCCCATTCTGGCCGAGCAGAATATCGAAGACACTTTTACTATCCCGACCGAAATCGCCACCGATCAGGGTTCCTTTATCCTTGAGGTGCATGGGAGCTCAATGATCAATGTCGGCATCTTCAATGGCGATTACATCATCGTCCGTGAACAAAAGAGTGCCATGAACGGCGAAATTGTCGTGGCCATGATTGATGGTTCAGCGACCGTCAAGACGTTCTACAAGGAGCAGGGACGCGTACGCCTGCAGCCCGAGAATGACACCATGGAGCCTATCTATGCAACGAATCCCGTCATCTTGGGCAAAGTCGTCGGCTTGATGCGCCGGTTCTCGTAATGCAAAAACGCATCACCATCTTTGACACCGTCCGCGGGTTTACGATGATTTCAATGGCAGGTTTTCACGCTTGCTACGATCTCGCCTACCTGTACGGTTGGGATATGCCCTGGTTTACACAGACCGTCTTTCAAGACATCTGGCGTGCCAGCATCAGCTGGGTATTCTTGTTTATCGCGGGTTGGATGTGCACGCTCTCACGCAACAATATCAAACGTGCCGCCAAATACGCCTTAGCAGCACTCGTCGTCTGGTTGGCAACAACACTTGTCTCAGTAGACGATTCGGTTAATTTTGGCATCATCTACTGCATGGCCGCATGTACCGGCATCGTGGCGTTGACCGATCCCGTCCTTAAGAAGATATCGGCGAGATGGGGCATGTCCCTATGCCTTGTGTTGTTCGCCCTCACCTGGAGTATCCCCAAAACGATCTATCCTGTCCCCTACCTGGCGTGGCTGGGATTTCCGAGCCCTGGGTTTGTTTCAGGTGATTACTACCCCATCATCCCGTTTTTCTTTATGTATCTTGCAGGATACTTCGCCGCACACATAGCGCAGGGAATCGATAAGACCGTCCCAAGCTGGGCCTACGCCAATCCCATCCCGGCGCTCGCCAGCCTTGGACGTCACGCACTCCCCTTTTATCTACTGCATCAGCCCACTATTCTGGGCTTTTTGGAGCTCGTCTACTCGGTGCGATAACGCTTGAGCCGCGGCGCGATACGAGCCGGCAGCTTCGCAACAATACGAACGCCGCCCTCAAGATATTCCTCGTGCAAAAGGGTTCCCTGTTCATGCACCAGCGTGATGAGGGCGCCCTCGCGATACGGGATATCAGCGGAGAGCAACACATCGGTGGCAGCCGCCTCACGAGCAATACGGTCGACGAGATCGTCGAGTCCCTCGCCCGTCTGGGCCGAGAACAGCACGGCCTCGGGATAGCGACGACGGAAACTCAATCGATCAACGCTATCGAGAAGATCGATTTTATTGAACACCGTAAGCGTCAAACGCTCGCCGGCACCGATCTCGTCAAGAACGCGATCGACTGCCTCGAGCTGGCGCTCGTAGTCCTCGTCAGAGGCATCCACAACTTTAAGGATCAGATCGGCACCAAGAACCTCAGACAGCGTGGACTTAAAGGCATCAACGAGACCATGCGGTAGCTTTTGAATAAAGCCAACGGTATCGGTAATCGTCATGCCGCGACCGCCGGGCAGGCGATACGAACGCGTCGTCGGGTCGAGCGTAGCAAACAGCTTGTCCTGCGAAAGTACCGTAGAGCCGGTCAGGCGATTAAGCAACGTCGATTTACCGGCATTGGTATAACCGGCTAACGCGACGCGAAACGCCGGTGACTCAATGCGGCTCTTGGACTGGACATCGCGACGCTGTTCAACCTGCTTGAGCTCACGACGAAGCGCAGCGATCTTATTACGAATGAGGCGACGGTCGACCTCGAGCTGACTTTCGCCCTGACCAAAGCGTGAACCGATGCCGCCGCGCGTCTGCTCCTTGGCAAGATGGCTCCACATACCGCGCAGACGAGGCAACAGATATTGAAGCTGCGCCAGCTGTACCTGTAGGCGTCCCTCACGCGTCTGAGCATGCAGGCCAAAGATATCCAGGATCAGTGCTGTACGATCGATAATCTTTACCGGCTCGCCCACGGCTTTCTCCAAATAGGATTGCTGCGAGGGCGATAAATCGTCGTCGAAGATAACAACATCGACATCCATACGATGCACGAGCCCGCAAAGCTCCTCAACCTTACCGGAACCGATAAACGATTTTGGATACGGCTTAACCAGACGCTGTGACAAACGCGCCACGCACTGGGCGCCAGCCGTATGGGCCAGGCGCTCAAGCTCGTCAAGCGAACGATCGAGCGGCCATGCATTGTCGCGCCACTCAACACCAACTAAAATGGCACGCTCGGGCTCGGGTGCCGTGGGAACAAGGGGGAAACGGGCCATTAGGCAGCCTCAATACGATGCAGGATGTCCTCAACGACCTCATCGATCGTAAACTCGTCCATATCAAACCACACGATACGGTCATCGCGCTTAAACCACGAAAGCTGACGTTTGGCATAGCGACGCGAACGCATCTTGATGAGTTCGCGAGCCTCATCCATAGAAATCACGCCATTGAAAGCATCAATGATCTCTTTATAGCCAATTGCCTGCATCGAAGTCAGGGCATCTCCCAGCCCCTGGTCCATAAGACCGCGAACCTCATCAACAAGACCCTGTTCAAACATCAGATCGACACGCAGGTTAATGCGCTCGTAGAGCACCTCGCGATTACGCGTCAGACCAAACCATAGAGCATGATAATGCTCGCGCGGAACACTAAACTGACTTTTTTGCTGTGCATAGGAGATACCATCATCGTGCATCTCGAGCGCACGAATCACACGACGCACGTTATGGGGATGAATCACGGCAGCTGATTCGGGGTCGCGCTCGGCAAGCAGGGCATGCAATGCTTCCTCGCCAATGCGCTCGGCAAGCTCCTGATAGCCCACGCGGCGTTCGTCCTCGAGTTCTCCCGAAGGAAAATCCATTTCATCGAGAGCGGCCTTGAGATACAAGCCCGTACCGCCGCAAAAGACCGGAAGACGCTGCTCGCCAAGCAAACGCTCGACATGTGCTCGGGCGTCCGACTGGTAGAGCGCAGCAGAATACGCGACGCCGGGATCCACGATATCGATAAGGCGCAGAGGTGCCGAGCACTCCTCAGGCATCATTTTGGCCGTACCGATGTCCATGCCGCGATAGATTTGCATCGCGTCACACGACAACACTTCGGACGAAAGACGAGCGGCCAGGCGGTCGGCAACATCGCTTTTGCCGACCGCCGTCGGACCGACAATCGCTACGGCAGAAAGGCTTGCACCGGGGGAAATCATTAGCGAGGCTCGCCCACGACGGAGCCAGACAGATACCACGTCTTGGCGACATCAATATCAACATCGACAATCTTGCCGATAAGCTGATCGATGCTATAGCCAGCAGGAATCGGCGCATGCACCGTCTGGTTCTTAGGGCTCTTGCCCAGAAGGACAGCGTCGTTCTTCTTGCTCGTACCCTCAATAAGTGCAGGCACCACGGTGTGAAGTTCTCCCTGGTTATACTCGTGTGCCGTCGTCTCGATAACCTTGACCAGACGGTTAAAGCGCTCAAGGATAACCTCATGCGGGGTGGGATCATAAATCTCAGCTGCCGGGGTACCGGCGCGCTTGGAGTAAATAAACGTGTAGGCTTGGGCATAGCGCACAGTCTCGGCAAGCGACAGCGTCTGCTCAAAGTCTTCCTCGGTCTCGCCCGGGAAACCCACGATGATATCGGTCGAAAGCGCAATATCGGGCATACGGTTACGAATACGATCGACCAGGCCCAAATAATCCTCGCGCGTATAACGACGATTCATCTCTTTAAGAATGCGCGTAGAGCCCGACTGAACGGCCAGGTGAAGCTGCGGCATGACGGCAGGCGTCTCGGCCATAGCATCAATGGTCTCGGGCAGCAGATCCTTAGGATGAGAAGAGGTAAAGAAGATACGCTCTACGCCCGTATCGCCCACGGCGCGCAGCAGATCGGCAAAACGCGGCTTACCAAAGAGATCGCGACCGTAGGAGTTAACGTTTTGGCCCAGCAGCGTAATCTCGCGCACGCCCTGGCGCACGAGCCCGGTCACCTCATCGACAATCTCCTCGAAGGGACGGCTCTTCTCACGACCACGGACGTAGGGCACGATGCAGTACGTACAGAAGTTGTTGCAGCCCGTCATAATGGGCACCCATGCGTGATACTGCGTCTCGCGATGCCACGGCATACTCATGGCGTCGGTATCCTCATGCTCATTCGTGCGGATATGGCGCTTGCCATCCAAAAACGCCTCGGCGATAAGCTCGGCCACGTGAGCAATAGAATGGGTGCCAAAAATGACGTTGACGTTATCGACGTTGGTGAGCAAGCCCTCGCCATCGCGCTGGGCGATGCAGCCGCCCACGGCGACCACGCGCTTACCCGAAGGCGAAGGAGGAAGGCTCTTGCAGGAATTGCACTGACCGTACAGGCGCGTATCGGCAGCCTCGCGCACACAGCACGTCATGAACACGACAATATCGGCATGCTCGAGATCGAGCGCCATAAGACAGCCATATGAATCGAGCAAGCCACTCACGCGCTCGGAGTCGTGCTGGTTCATCTGACAGCCGAATGTGCGGATAAAGTAGGTTTTACCGGCAAGAATATCGCGTACGGAACGCTGGTCCATGAGCTTACATCCTAACGATGGTATCGACGGGGCGCATAGGTGCTACAAGCGTGCAGGTGGATCGTTTACGCAACAGGCTTAACGTCGTCCATGACGACGTTATCCATAGCAGCCCGATTAATCTGGTGAACGTAGATAGAGAGACGGATTGCCGTGCGCGACTCCCCGTTAATGAGGATGTCGGAGAACACCGGCGCGCAGGAGACATCAAAGCCGGTCGGAATCAGAAAGCCGCGCGCAATGGCAACGGCCTTGATGGCCTGGTTGACGGCACCGGCGCCGACGCACTGAATGTTGACGGGGACGCCATCTTTGACCATTCCGGCAATGGCGCCGGCAACGGACGCGGGCGATGATTTGCTTGATACCTTCAGGCAATCCATGAAGAAACTCCTGCGTTTAAAAGTACGTTTTAACTGCAATAACTGTATCGTACCGAGCGGACTCGGTAAAGATTTTATTCCTCTTTGGCAAGATCGAACGTCACCGTGATGCGATCACGCGAAACGCGAATCTTAGGGTCGCCGCACAGATTGAGGTAATACCGGGCAGCGAGGTCGTTAAAGTCACGCTCGACCGCACGCGAAAACTGCGCCATATCATCCTTGGCGATGCGAAGACCTCGACGGTCCTTGGCAAGATCGACGGGAGCCGGCGTATGCGAGGTGGAATCACGCTCGCGCAGCAGGCGCGCGGTCACGCCGCGAACGGGCTTAATCTGTCCCGACAGAATACGGTGGGCAGTGCGCTCGGACATCTCGAGACCCAACCCGGAGCAGATCCGGATAAAGTCCTCGGCATCCGAGGCAAGGCCCAAACGATCGATAACCGGAAGCTCACACTCGTCATCGATAAAGAGCAGGCGCGACGTATCGAGACGACTCGAAGCCTGAGCGTACAGGGTCGCAGCGATCTCGGACGGAGAGCCCAGATACACATCGCAGCAACGCAGCTCCTCGAGGGCAAACTCACACGCAGCGCGAATGATGTTGTGAGGACCGCGAGCGCATACATAGCGGCCGTCTTCGTCTTTAACCGCCTGAGGCCAGCTCGACTGGTCGGCGCGCTCACCCAAGCGATCGGTGGCAACGCACACCTTAAACGCGGAACCCAAATCGACGCCCGATGTAACAACGCGTGCCTCATCCGTGTTCTGCTTGATAGAGAACAGCGCCATACCACGACCGTGAACACCCCAACGGTCCATTTTCATGCTCTCGAGCTTGGAGGTAACACGGGCATCAAAGATACGCTCCTGCATATCCTGCGGCACACCCGAACCATTATCCAGGAAGAGGAGGGTGCGAACACCCTCCTCCTTGGTCGTAGCAAGATAGACCTTATCGGCTCCGGCATCACGGGCATTACGCAGCATCTCGATGACAATGTCCTCTACATGCTGAATGTCATGCTTGGCCTGACGGCGCTCGGCCTCCGAAACGCGGAGGCGGACATACCCCTCGCCAAGGTTTTCCTCGACGCGAAGGTTGCCCTCCCCCGACATCGACGCGATAAAAGAGATAAGCTCGTTCGCGTCGTTCATGTTATTTAGCGATATCGACGGCACGGCTCTCGCGAATCACGACAACGCGCACCTGACCGGGATACTCCATCTCTTCCTCGATCTGATGGGCGATATCGTGCGCAAGCACTGTGGACTGGGCATCGGAGATCTTGTCCGGCTGAACCATGACATGGACCTCGCGACCGGCCTGCATGGCATAGGTGCGCTCGACGCCGTCGTGAGAATTGGCGATCTCCTCGAGCTTCTCAAGACGCTTGATGTAGTTCTCGGCCGACTCGCGGCGGGCGCCGGGACGAGAAGCGGAAACGGCATCGGCAGCCTGGACCAGAACGTCGAGCACCGTGTTGGGATCGACGTCGGCATGATGGGCCTCGATCGCGTGGACGATAACGGGCTTCTCGCCATAACGGCGGGCAAGCTCGGCGCCAATGACGGCATGCGGACCCTCGACGTCGTGGTCGATGGCCTTGCCCAGGTCGTGCAGAAGACCGGCACGCTTGGCGGTCACAACGTCCAGACCAAGCTCGGAGGCCATAACGCCGCACAGGTCAGAAACCTCAAGCGAGTGCTGCAGAACGTTCTGACCAAACGAGGTGCGGTAGCGAAGAGCACCCAGGGTCTTGACGATCTCGGGATGCAGGTCGTGGATACCGGTATCGAAGGCAGCCTGCTCGCCAGCCTCGCGCACACGCTGCTGAACCAAATCGGCGGCCTTGTGATACATCTCCTCGATGCGGGCAGGGTGAATACGACCGTCGGCAATGAGGTTCTCGAGCGCCACGCGGGCGGTCTCACGACGGACCGGATCGAAGCTCGAAAGCACGACGGTCTCGGGGGTGTCGTCAATCACGAGGTTGACGCCGGACACCTGCTCAAAGGTGCGGATGTTGCGACCCTCGCGACCGATGATGCGACCCTTGAGGTCATCGGAGGGAATATGCACGGAAGTGACGGTGACCTCGGCGGTATGGTCGGCGGCGCAACGCTGAATCGCCAGGGAGAGAATCTCCTGGGCGGTCTTGTGGCACTCGGCGCGGACCTGCTGCTCGGACTCACGGATGATGGTAGCCGCCTCGTGGGTAACCTCGCCGCGGACCTTGTCGAGCAGCTCCTTGTGAGCGTCCTCGCGCGTAAGGTCGGCAATACGCTCGAGCTCGGAGGTCTGCTTGGCGCAGAGCTCCTCAAGCTCGCGAGAGCGCTTCTCGACCTGACCGGCCTGGCTGGACAGCTGGTGCTCGCGTTTATCGAGCGCATCGTTGCGACGATCGAGCGATTCCTCGCGCTGCATCACGCGGTTTTCGAGCGTGCGAATCTCGCTCTTACGCTGCTTGTCCTCGGCCTCGGCGGCCTGCTTGTTCTTGATGATCTCTTCCTTGGCCTCGAGCAGAGCCTCTTTTTTGAGGGTCTCGGCCTGACGCTTTGCATCACCGATCAGGGACTCTGCCTGCGCGTGTGCCGACTGAATCTTTTCGTCGGCCTCGTGAAGACTACCCTGCTTGGCGGTGCGCATGTAGGCAATGGCGGCGATGGCACCCAAAACGAGGCCAACGAGCGCTGCAATGATAGGCATGCTTACTCCTTTTTATGGATTCGTTACACAGCAAAGCGAGCCGTCCTTACGAACGGCTCGCGACATTTGAGTAATATGGGCGCAGCTTATGCGGGTCGGATACAGATAAACATATAAACAAACTCATCACAGATGAGCACATATCACAAAGCAAATGACGGTATTTATCCTACGTTGAACTGCAACAACTGTCAAATAAACGCGCCCGGCACGGCGCCAATCGAGCGGTGAACGGCAAGGGCGTAACAGGTGCACGTTTACACGGCACACTCCTCGCTTAAGGCATCGAGACGTGCCTTAACGGCATCGGCGGCGATGTGATATGAAAAACCCTTACCCATCAAAAACCTGACGAGCTTTTCGAATGCACGCGCCTCGGGAATGCGACGTTTAGCGAGCAAGGCCGATGCACGAGTCAAGTCGTCATCCACGGTAAAATACGCCTCGGGATACCCGGGGATATCGTCAAGCACGACATGACGACGCTTGAGCTCAACCTCGATCTTGCGCTGCCCCCAGCCGCGACGTTTGCGCTCTTCGATGAAATACGAGCAAAAACGGTTCTCGTCCAAAAATCGATACTCGGTCGCTCGAGCAACGGCAAAATCGATCGCAGGCTGTCGAAAGCCATAGCGAGCCAACTTATCCCGTACCTCGCCCGTGGCATGATCGCGGCGCGAAAGCATCTCGGTCACCATGGTGAGTGCACATTTGCGTTCGATAAGCTGCACCGCCTCGCGAAAGTCATCCCAATCACAGGGAAGATCGGGGCGGTTCTTAACGTACAGGCGCGCCACGCGCACGGGAATCCAAATGGAACGTTCGAATCCGCCCTCGAGATCGCAATCGATATGCGCACAGGGCTTTTTAGACGCATAACCGCTCGAGAACGAGGAGGCCGCTTTCTTATCGGGAAAGACGACCGTGGCCTCGGTCACCGTATACGACATGTCAGCATCCGCTACTCGTCGTCATCGTCGAGCATTGCGGAGCCATCGATGGCGTACAGCTCATCAAACTCCTCGGGGGCGGGCTGATCGGTCAACTCAACCTCGGAGGGGGCATCATCGTCATACTCAAGGCCGCAGGCAAGGCGAACCTTGTGCTCGATCTCGTCGGCGCAATCGGGGTGCTCGCGCAGGAACGTCTTGGCGGCCTCGCGACCGTTGCCGAGCTTGTCCTCGCCATAGGCAAACCAGGACCCCATCTTTTTGCAAATGCCGCACTCAACGGCCATATCCAGAATCGAGCCCTCTTTGGAGATGCCGGTGCCGTACATAATGTCAAACTCGGCCGAGCGGAACGGAGCGGCCACCTTGTTCTTAACGACCTTGGCGCGCACGCGATTACCGATAACCTCGTCCTTGAGCTTGATGGTATCGATTTTGCGAATATCGATTCGCACGGAAGAGAAGAACTTGAGCGCACGGCCGCCCGTGGTGGTCTCGGGGTTACCGAACATGACGCCGATCTTCTCGCGCAGTTGGTTAATGAAGATGCAGGTCGTGTTGGACTTGGCAAGCGAGCCGGCAAGCTTGCGGAGCGCCTGGCTCATCAAGCGAGCCTGCAGACCCACCGTCGTGTCACCGATCTCGCCCTCGATCTCGGCACGCGGAGTCAAGGCGGCAACAGAGTCGACGACGATGGCGTCGATGGCACCGGAGCGCACAAGCATATCGACGATCTCGAGCGCCTGCTCGCCCGTATCGGGCTGGGAAATCAAGACCTCATCGATATCAACACCGATGCGCGCGGCATAGGTGGGATCAAGCGCGTGCTCGGCATCGATAAATGCCACAACGCCGCCCATGGCCTGCGCCTCTGCAAGGATCTCGAGCGAAAGCGTTGTCTTACCGGAGGACTCGGGGCCATAAATCTCGACGATACGGCCGCGCGGAACGCCGCCGATACCCAAGGCGGCATCGAGCGCCAGAGAGCCCGTCGGAATAGCCTCGACCTCGAGCTCCGGACCGCCGTCGCCATACCTCATAATAGAGCCCTGGCCGAACTTCTTCTCGATCTCGGCCTTGGTGGTGGCGATCATCTCATCGCGCTCTTTACCCGTCGTGCGAGCATGAACGGTACGTACGGGACCTGAATTCTTGGCCATGAATAGCCCTCCTCTTAACAACCTGCATCGATAATAAACGAACGGCTGTTCGTGGTCAACCGTTCAGATAAATCATATGCAGCCGACCTTTCCAAAACCCAACCAAACGCCGACCAAACACTGACCAAAATCTTGACCGCAGGCGAACCAAGAAAATCATGACGAGGAAAAATACGACAACTACCTGCACAAAGATAAAATTCGCCGGAGGTCCCTATCTCCACAATTAAGGGGCCCGGAGGCCCCTTAAAACACGTCTATTCCATAGGGTTGAGCACAAGGGCAATGCGACCCAATGCCTCCGTGACCGCATGGGCACGAACACACGAACGGTCGCCCTCATAGTGGCAGCGCACAGAGTCCACGACCGGCACTCCCCCATCGGCGGAACGATGTGCCCAGCCAATATAGAAAGTGCCCGCCGGATCGTCCTCAGTGCCACCGCCGGGGCCGGCATAACCCGTTGCGCTCACTGCAATATCGCTCTGGTACAGCTCCAGCGAACCCGACGCCATCTCGCGCGCAGTTTGATGCGACACCGCGGTGTAGCGGTCGAGCGTCTCCTGCTCAACACCCAGCACGCGATGCTTAATCTCATCGCAATAGGTCACCACACCGCCACGCAGCACCGCCGAGGCGCCCGGGATATCGGCAATCGTCGATGCGATCATACCCGCCGTCAGCGACTCAGCCGTCGAAACCGTCACGCCCCGAGCGCTCGCGCGCTCGACAATATCGCGCGCCAGCTCCTCATTGTGTGCGGAAATCTGCTCAAAAGATTCCGTCATACCCACCAGGACCTAGACCGAAAAGACGATCTTGCGGCAGTTCCAGAAGTACTGGGCGCCCGAGATAACGGTCAGGACAACGGCAACGGCGTACAGGAAGCGCGACACCGAGTAGATGCCGAGCGTCAGCGCCACCGGGCCAAGGTGCAAGCCGGCCATCGCAAAAACGCACAGGTAACCGCAGATGGAGACCATCGTGGTTGCCGTCTTGTACTTGCCGAGCTTATCGGCCGCAACGACCACGCCGGCCGCACTCGCAACCATGCGTAGGGCGCTCACCAGAAGCTCGCGGAACAGGATAATGAACACGGACCACACGGTCACCGCGTCAAAATCCAAGAACAGCAGCAGGGCCGAGAACACCAGCAGCTTATCGGCGATAGGATCCAAGAACTTACCGAAGTCGGTGATCTCGTTGCGCGAGCGCGCCAGATAACCGTCGACCTTATCGGTGCACGACAGGATCACATACAGAATGAAGGCAGCGGCGGCGAGCGGGCCGTCAAAGATGCTCCAATCCGTACCGGCAACACTCGTGTGAGAAAGCGCCGAGACGATCATGAACACTGGGATAAAGACGATGCGAACGCACGTCACGATGTTGGCGGGCGTCCAGACACTCGTCAGTTCCTTATTGCTCTCGTTTGCCACGACGCTCTCCTACTCCACAACATGACCGATAAGCTCATAGCAGAAGCTATCGGTAAACTCGACGGTCAGAATATCGCCCACGGACGCCTCGCTGGCGTCCAGATGCACCGCTCCATCGGAATCGGGCGCCTGGAACCAGGCATGGCCGATCAGCTCGGCGCCGTCCTCGGTCTCTTCGATACCGTCGACGATCACCTGGGCGCGCTCGCCCACATGGGCGGCGGTGGCGGCAAAGCCGAGCGACTCGGCCAGGTCCATGGCCTCCTGGGCGCGCTCGAGCTTGACCTCTTCGTCGACCTGTCCGTCCATCTTGGCGGCCAGGCTGCCCTCCTCCTGCGAGTATGCAAAGACACTCGTGTAGTCAAAGCCGACGGTGTCCATAAAGTCGATAAGGTCGCGGAACTCGTCGTCGGTCTCGGTCGGGAAACCGACCATGGCCGTGGAACGAATCACGATGCCGGGGATGCGCTCGCGAAGGTCGCGGAACAGATCCTCGAGCTCCTGGCGCGAACCGGAGCGACGCATGGCCTTGAGGATGCGCGCGTCGCAGTGCTGCACGGGGATATCGATATAGGGCAGCACCTCGGGCGTATCGCGAATCGTCTCGATGAGTTCGTCAGTCATGCCCTCGGGCTGCAGATAGAGCACGCGGATCCACACGTTATGAGGACGCACCGCCTCAGCAACGGCCTGCAGCAGCTGCGCCAGATTGCGCGGCGCGCCCTCGGCGAGGTCCTCGTCGGCGAAGTCGGTACCCCAGATGCCCGTGTCCTGACCGATCAGCACGATCTCGCGCACACCGCCGGCAACCAGGTCGCGCACCTCGGAGATGATGCTCTCGGCATTGCGCGAATGATAGCGGCCGCGGATGTAGGGAATCATGCAGAAGCTGCAGAAGCGGTTGCAGCCATCGGAAATCTTGACGTAGGCGACAGCACCCTCGACGGTACGTTTGACCTGCGGGATATAGGCTGCAATCTCACGCTCGACACCCAGCACGCCATCGATGACCGCCACGATGCCGTCTTCCTCGTCGGCCTTCACAAAGGCAGCGACCTCGGGCAGCTCGTCAGGCAGGTCATCGCCATAGCGCGACGGCACGCAGCCGCACATGACGATGGGGCAAGAACGAACGCCGTCCTGAACCTCGTTGGCGAGCTCGAGCGTGGTCTCGATGCTCTCGGACGTTGCGGAGGCGAGGAACGAGCAAGTATTGACGATGGCGATATCGGCACCCTGCGGGTCGAATGCCTCCTCGTAGCCCGCGGCGGTCAAAAGAGAACGCATGCGGTCGGTGTCAACCTCGTTCTTAGCGCACCCGAGGGTGATGTAGAGCACGGAGCCCAACGGTGTATCCATGTTGGAGAGCAGTCCTTTCGATTGATATTAGCGGTAGTTGGTGAACTGCAGCGGCTGGCCGTAGTCCTGGTCGCGCAGGAACTGGATCACGGTCTGCAACGCGTCCTTCGAAGCAGAGGAAACACGCAGCTTGTCGGCCTCGATAATCACCTTGACCTTGAGCTTTTGGTCCTTGATGTCCTTGTTGATCTTCTTGGCGGTCGCCTGGTCGATACCCTCGACGATATGGCCGAGCACGCGCACGGTGCCGCCCGATGCCGCCTGAGGAGCATCCCACGAGACGGCCTTGAGATCAATGCCGCGCTTGATGAGCTTGGAGCTTAGCACGTCGACAATCTGCTTGGAGACAAAGTCGGCCGGGGCGTTGATCGTAAAGAGCTTGTCGCCCTTCGAAAGCTCGATCGTGGCGCCAGAATCCTTGAGGTCATAGCGCTGGGAAATCTCGCGCGTGGTCTGCTGGAAGGCGTTGTCGACCTCTTGCATGTTGACCTCGGACACGACGTCGAAGCTGGAATCTTTAGCCATGATGTTTCCTTTCGCGTACGAGCGGCTTAGTAGCTATCGTACGAATAGTCGGTAGAATCGGTGGGCGTCTGACCGTCAGTTGCGGTATCGGCGCCATCCGTGGACTGGGCATCGGTACCGTCGGTGGTATCAGTACCATCGGTGGTATCGGTACCATCGGTGGTGTCAGTACCATCAGAACTTTCACCATTCTCGGAATCAGTCGTCTCCTTCTTGGGAACGGTGATCGTCACACGCGCCACGCCGGAGGTCTTGGTATCGTAACGGACCTTTTCACCGTTCTTGGTAACGGTGACATCGGAAGGCTTGGACGTGGTGATCTCGATCGAGGACTCGGGCGTGTACTCCTGCTCAAAGGGGCCAGTCGCTTGGGCGCCATAGACCGACTTGCCGTCGACCTTGACCTCAATCCACGCGGTCTTTCCCTTGGCAACGGAGACTTTGACCTTCGTGACCTCGTTCTCTTCCTTCTTGGCCGTCGTCTTGGTAGCGTCCGAATCAGTCGACTCATCCGTCGCCTCATCGGTATCTTCGTCCTCGTCGACCGTTTCGGTCTTCTTAGAAGACTTCTTGGTCGTCGTCTTGGTGGCAACGGGCGTCTCGGGCGTCGACTCGGGCGCCGAGGAGCCGCAGCCACGCAGGAGCACCACGATGAGCACAATCAGCAGCAACGCCACGGCACCGATGCCGGCGTAAACGATACGCGGATCGAGCCCATTGTTTTGAGGAGTACGGGATCCGCCGCGTCCACGACTGGAACTACTGCGGCCGCCTCCCTGAGGCATACGACCGCGATTGCCATCAGAACGGCCGCGATAGCCACCCTGGCCCTGAAGGCTGCGCTGACCCGAGCGGGGCGCAAGTTCACCGCGGCCTTGATAGCCACACTGGCCCGAACGCGGAGCCAAGGAGCGCTGGCCATACGGCTGTGATTGAGAGCGAAGACGCGGCGTCACCTGTGTGGTATCGGCATCCGCATAGTCACCGCGAGAGCGTCCCGTAGAGGCACCACGGTAACCGCGATCGGAATAACCGCCGTCGCCGTAGCCGGCACGAGGGTCACGCGCCACGCCGCGAGCAGCGGGAAGCGCACGGTCCTCGGGCATCGGCGTACTGCGGAACCGGTCACGCTGTGAGCGAATCTCCTCGCCCGAACCCGTCTCGGTAATATAACCGGCCTGCTGAGGACGCTGTCCATAGCGGGTCGAACGACCGCCCTGAACCATCAGGAAGCGCCCGTTATCGACCGAGGAACGCGAATTGACGTAGCCGGCGGCGTCCTGAAAACGACCGCCCTGCTGCGACGTCTCGCGTTCGTATGCCATCAGGTCGTCAAAGTAGGCATTGACGACCTCGCGCGGATTGAGGCCCAAAAAGCGAGCATAGCTCGAAATCATGCCCTGCGCATAGCCACGCGGCGGCATCGAAGCAAAGTTACCGGTCTCGAAAAACTCGATGATCTGCGGCCTGATTTTGATGGTGTTGGCGACCTGCTGAATGGAAAGGCCCATTCGGCGACGCTGCTCGAGCAGCATGTCACCAAAGCGTGCAGCCATCAGAATCCTCCAAACTCACGATCTTCACGTGCCATCTCGGCGTCGACAGATTCCAGCGCGGCAAGCCCCTCCTCGTCCAACAGGACCTCGCGCGGCTTGGAACCGTCGGGCGGGCCGACGACACCCTTTTCTTCCAGCATGTCCATAATACGCCCGGCACGCGCATAGCCAACCTTCAGACGACGTTGCAGGCCAGATGTGGAGCCAAGCTGCGATTCCACCACAATATGGGCGGCTTCCCAAATGAGCGGATCATCGTCTTGCGGCTCGGCGACTCCGGTGCGGACAATGCCGCCGCCACCCGCCATGGACATAGAAGCGGGCGCCACGGCAGACAGGATCTCCTCGTGGTAGTCGGGCTCGCTCTGCGACTTAACGAACTCGACAATCTCGTTGATTTCGTCGTCCGAGACAAAGCAGCCCTGGATACGGCGAGGCTTGCCCCAGTCGACCTTGGAAAACAGCATGTCGCCCAAACCGGTGAGCTTTTCGGCACCCATCTGGTCAATGATGACGCGCGAGTCAATGCCCGTGGCGACGTTAAAGGCGATGCGGTTGGTGATGTTGGCCTTAATGAGGCCCGTCACCACGTTGGAGCTGGGGCGCTGCGTGGCCACGATAAGATGAATACCGGCGGCACGGCCCAGCTGGGCGATACGAACGATCGAGGCCTCGACATCCTTACCGGCGACCATCATCAGGTCCGAGAGCTCGTCGATGATGATGACCAGGTAGGGCATCTTTTGCGGCGGATTGTCGTAATGCTCAAACTCGCCGGCGGCCTGCTTTTCGTTGTAGGTCGAAATCTTACGCACGTTAAGGCGTTCGAAAACCTTCAGGCGACGCTCCATCTCGGACACGGCCCATTGCAGAGCGCTCGCGGCCTGTTTGGGCTCGGTCACTACAGGCACGTAAAGATGCGGCAGACCGTTATAGCCCGCAAGCTCGACGCGCTTGGGGTCGACCATGATCAGGCGAACGTCCTCGGGAAGGGCGCGCATGAGCAAGGTCGTGATGATGGAGTTGATCATGACCGACTTACCGGAACCCGTGGTACCGGCGATCAGCAGGTGGGGCATCTTGGCAAGGTCGGCGACGACCGGCGTACCCTCGGCATCTCGACCGATGGCGAGCTCGAGCGGACCGCCCTTCACATAGGGAAGCACGTCGCCCAGGTTGACGTTCTGGCGCTTGCGATTGGGGATCTCGATACCCACAAGCGAGGTGCCGGGGATCGGGGCAAAGATACGCACCGACTGGGCAGCAAGCGATAGCGCGATATCGTCCTCGAGGCTCGAAATCTTGCTCACGCGCTCGCCCTCGCCAGGTTGCAGCTTAAAGGTCGTCACCGTGGGGCCGGCGATCCAGCCGACCACGCGGGCACTGCGGCCAAACTCAAGCAGCGTGGACTGCAGTGACTCGGCAGTCTGCTCAAGCTCTTTGTCCGAGGACGCGGCGGAAGCCGACTGCGGGTTGGCATGCAGGATTTCGAGCGGCGGAAGTTTGAGACCGTCCTCTTCTTCGCCCTCGTTATCTGCGGCGCCGCCGTCCGCTCCCCCATCACTAGCCGCAGCCGATTCGACAGCACTCAAGGCAGGCGCATCGACAACCTTGGGATGCTTCAAGAAGTCGGGAATCTGAGGTGCTGCCGAGACGGGATTCACGGCAAACGGCGGCTCGGACTCATCGATCTTATCGGGGTCGTCTTCCATCGAAAGCTGGCCGGTTACCTGGTCGCGCTTGGCATGGCGACGCGGCAGCAAAGTTGTCTTTGCGGTCTCAATCGGAGCCTCGTCGTCCTCGTCATCGCCCTCAGTGAGCTCAATCTCGCTCTCGGACCAAGACGGGTCGGGCTCACTCGTATTGAGCTTAGGCGCAGCCTTGCCCTTCTTGGCATGGCGGCGCGGCATCAGCGTCGTCTTAGCGCGCTCGGCCTCCACGGCATCGGACACGTCGACAAACGGATCTTCGTCCTCGTCGTCATCGTCCAAAACCGGGTCCACATCGTTGCCCATGACCGTGGTCACGGCAGCATCGGAGCCCTTTTGACGAAGAATGCTCAGGCGCGGACGGGCAACACCGGGCACCGACAGGGCCTCATCGTCACCCCATGGGCTCGCGTTAACATCGGCACGATGGCGCTCGGCAAAATCTGCCGCACGATCGCGGGCAGAGCGCAGCACGCCGCCCACCGAAAAGCCAATGATAACCAGGCCCACGACAACAAGGCCCAGCAGGACTACCATCGCGATAGGCTTACCCAGGGCATTCTGCAGCGCACTCGCTATAAACGCACCGATGTAGCCACCCGAGGCGGACAAATTTTGCGGCGTGAACATAAGGTCGCACGAGTCGCTCGTACCCGGCACCATCAGCGAAAGAATGGAGACGACGGCGATAAAGACCACGGCGCCGCCCGCAACAGAGCGCACGTTGAGCGGCGAGTCCTCACCTAAAAAGAGCGTGGCGGCAAACAGCAAAATGACGATCGGCAGCACGTAGGCGCCCAGACCAAAGCCCAGGTGGTAGAAACCGGCAACCGCAGCCGTAACGGGTGCAGTCGCCGGCGAAATCACGGCAATGAAGGACGCAATCGCCAAAACGGCGATAACCACGCCGGCGATATCGCGATTGGCTGAGGGCTCGACCAAGGGCTCAAAATCGTCGAAGTCGGCCTCGTGGCCCTTATTGGCACGCAGATGGGAACCGGCACCCTTAGCAGATGCCGGTTGGTTATTGGCCTTATTGCCTTTGGCGTTTTGTGCAGATCCGCGCGCCAAACTAAACCTCCATGACGACCGGGATGATCATCGGACGGGTGCGCGTACGGCTCCAAATAAAGTTAGAGAGCGAATCGCGCACGGCCTTGCGAATGGCATCGGAACCGCTGCTCGTAAAGCTGAACTTGCCCTTCTCGATCGTCTTCATGATGGACGCGGAGGCATCCTCGGAGAACTGGTCGTCGATGGCAAACGAGACGCCGCGGCCCGAGAACTCGATGGCTTCGATCTTCTTATGCTTGAGCGAGACGATGGCAACGGCCGTGACCATGCCGTCGTTGGCGAGCTTCTGGCGATCGCGCAGGACGATGGGGTCAGTGTCGCCGATGCGAAGACCGTCGACATAGACGATGCCGGACTCGACGGGCGTACCGCGCTTGACGATACCGCCACGCATCTCGAGCGTATCGCCGTTGTCAAGGATAAAGATATGGTCGTCCTTGATGCCCATCTTTCGAGCAAGCTGGGCATGGGCGCGCAGGTGAACGGCCTCGCCGTGAACCGGCATAAAGTACGTGGGCTTGGCCATAGCCATCAGGAGCTTGAGCTCCTCCTGGCTGCCGTGACCCGAGACGTGGACGAGGGCGCGGTTCTTGTCCCACACGTCGCAGCCAAGCTTAGCCAGGCTGTTGACGACCTGCTGGACGGCCTTCTCGTTGCCGGGAACAGGAGTTGCCGAGAGGATAACGGTATCGCCCTCGTGGATGGAGAGCGTCTTGTGCTCGCCGTTGGCCATGCGGGACAGGGCCGACAGCGGCTCGCCCTGCGAACCAGTGCACATGACGACAATCTTGTCGTCAGGCAAATTATCGATATCGAAGGCATCGATAATATCGGCATCGTCGATGTTGAGGTAGCCCAGCTCGCGCGCCACACGGGTGTTAGTGAGCATGGAGCGACCGGTCACAACAACCTTACGGCCGCACTTGCGGGCGGCATCGCAGATCTGCTGCAGGCGATGGATATGGCTCGAGAACGATGCGACGAACACGCGACCCGGGGCATTCTTGATGGCGTGGAGCAGGTTGGGACCAACCTCGGCCTCGGACTTGGTAAAGCCGGGAACCGTGGCATTGGTGGAGTCGGAAAGCAGCAGGTCAATGCCCTGCTTGGCAAAGCGGCTGATTGCAGCATAGTCGGGCGTGACGCCGTCGATGGGCGTCTGGTCGAGCTTAAAGTCGCCCGTGTGCATAACGGTGCCCTGATTGGTGCGGATGAACACGCCCAGAGCGCCGGGGATGGAGTGCGTCATCGAGAAGAAGTCGAGCGAGATGCCGCCGAGGTTGACATGGCTGCCGCCCTTGACCTCGCGGAACTTGGGCGCGCGGATGCGGAACTCAGAAAGCTTGCCCTCGATAAAGCCAAGCGTCAGCTTGCTCGAAAAGATGGGCACCTTATTGTTGAGGTCCTGCAGCAGGTACGGAAGCGAACCGGTGTGGTCCTCGTGGCCGTGGGTGACGACGATACCGCGGAGCTTCTCCTCGTTTTCAAGAACGTAGGTGTAGTCAGGAAGCACCAGGTCGATACCGGGCTGGGAGTCGTCGGGGAACATGAGGCCAGCGTCGACGAGCACCATGTCGTCGCCACACTCGAAGACCGTCATGTTCTTGCCGATGCCGTCAAGGCCACCGAGCGGAATGATCTTCAAGGGAGATGATTTTTTAGCTGCCATAGGTTCGTGTGGTTTCCTTTCTTCGAAACGGGTCTGGAACAACCGACGGGGCGCTTCTGGCAAACCGACCGCCGGGAACGTACAAACATGCATCATAGAGTCGATGCAATAACCACAGTATGATACCCATTTGCACAACAACAGACCACCCATGCATCAAAGCCCCATCTGACCCCGTCTATCCCGCCGGTCTGGGGCCATCGGGGCCGGGGCGGGTTAAGTTTGCT
>CABUQG010000015.1 GCA_902493535.1 uncultured Collinsella sp.
CGCAGGAAGCTTGGATACGCCTAGGCGCGGTCCAAGAAATCGTCCGCACCCCCAAAAGATGGAAAAACGCCCGTCGGCGGTGGTGTCGGCGGGCGCTGCTGTGCGATTTATTGCGTTATGGGCTTAGTGCCTCATAAAGTGGTACTCGATCACATTGCTATAGGGGTGACCCGGGCCCACAATGCCCTGTGGGAACAGCGGCTGGTGCGGCGTGTCGGGGTACATCTCGGCCTCGAGGGCAAAGCCGGCGCCCCAGCCATAGTTGGCATCGTCCTTGGCGTGCTCGTCGCCCAGCCAGTTGCCGGTGTAGAGCTGCACGCCCGGTGCGGTGGTGTAGTAGTCCAGCTCGCGACCGGTCCACATCTCCTCGACGTGCATCGCGCGGCGCAGGTTGCGACCGTACTGATAGCCATCGATGCACAGGCAGTGGTCGTAGCCACGGGCCTGCTTAATCTGCGGGTCGTCGGCCTCCATGCCAGGCGCGACGGGACGAAGCTCGCGAAAGTCAAACGGCGTGCCTTCGACCGGAGCGATCTCGCCGGTTGGAATGTTCTGGTCATCAATGGGCAGGTAGTGGGCAGCGTTGGCAACAAAGAAGTGCTCGCAGTCCATGCCAGCGTTATGGCCGGCAAGGTTAAAGTACGTGTGGTTGGTCATGGACACGTAGGTGGCGCGGTCGCTCTCGCAGCCATACTCGACACGAAAGACGCCGGTGCGCGTCACGGTAAACACGGCCGTAAAGGTGCGGTTGCCGGGGAGGCCCAGTTCGCCATCCTCAAGTGAGGTGGTCATGCGCACGGCGTTGTGGACCTCGTCGAGTTCAACATCCCACACGCGTTTATGCAGACCGTGCTCAAGATCGCTGTGCAGGTTGTTGGCGCCCTCGTTGGCGGGCATATGCCAGTCCGTGCCGTCGATGGTGATCGTGGCGCCCGCGGTGCGGTTTGCCACGGGGCCGATGGTCGCGCCAAAGCAGGCGGGGTTGTCAAAGTAATCCTCGAGCTTATCGAAGCCCAGCACCACATCGCGCACGTTGCCGGGGATGTCGGGCACGTCGATGCCCAACACGGTGGCGCCATAGTCCATAATGCGAACGCAGATCTCGGGCCCGCTGAGGGTGTAACGATGAACGGGGGTACCGCACGGCGCGGTGCCGAAAAGCTCGGAAGTGATCATTTGGTTCCTAACATCGAGGTATTTCCGACAAACTGTAACGCGAACAGGCAAGATTATCACTACACCCCACTAAAGCAGGGGGTATTTTTCTCAAAAAAGTGATGATTGGAGCTGTGCGGGTGTTCATTTTTGACGCGCACGAGTCTGATACAATTTGTTCGTTACTGTTTGAATGATATGCGCGCAAAGAACGGCGAGGATTCATCGTGATTAAGGCAGAGCGACAGGATAAGGTTCGTCAGCTGCTCGAAGAGCAGGGCACGGTTTCGGTCAAGGAGATTTCGGATGCGCTGGGCGTTTCGGATATGACGATTCGCCGCGACCTCGAAGAACTTGCGAGCCTGGGCGAGATCGAGCGCGTGCACGGTGGCGCCCGTAGCGCACAGGGACGTCCCCATGCTATGTTGCGCCATGAGTATTCGCACAGCGAAAAGCGCACTAAGCATGCCGAGGAAAAGCTGCAGATTGCGCGCCGTGCTGTGGAGCTTATCGAGGAGGGCTCGACCATCTTTTTGGGTACGGGCACTACGGTGGAACAGATGGCCTCGATGCTGCCGGCGTGTCGCCTGCGCATTGTGACCAACTCGCTTTCGGTGTTTAACCTGCTCGAGTCGCGCGAAGACTGCGACCTGTGCCTCGTGGGCGGTATGTACCGTCGCCGCACCGCCGCTTTTGTGGGGCCAACGGCCGAGGATACCCTGCGTGCGTTGGGCATCGACGCGGCGTTTATCGGCGCCAACGGCATTCTGGATGGCGACGTATCTACGTCCAACATGGACGAGGGCCGTATCCAGCAGCTCGCCTTTAGCAAGGCCGACTCACGCTATCTGATCGCCGATTCCAGCAAGATCGGCAAGCGCGACTTCTACACCTTCTGTCGCTTGGACAGCCTGGATGCCGTGGTGTGCGAACCGGGTATCGCCGCCGAGAATCGTGCCGCCATCGAGGAACACACGCAGGTTATTTGCTAGTTATCGCTACGGGATTGCCAACGGGTGATGCGGGAGGACTTTTACCTCCTGTCATTGTGGAAACCAGCGCGTCAGCGCTACGCGATATGACGCGCAAATAAGGACTCCACTATCAAATCGTCTCAACCTGTAACAGGTAGGGGTGAAACCACCAACCAGATGTTACAGATTGAGATTTTTGACCCGGCCTATTCCGTTTGTCTCGATCTGTAACAGCTAGGACCGAATAATTCAGCTAGTTGTTACAGATTGAGATTGAGAGGATTGGCCTGCGCATTCATCTCAATCTGTAACATCTAGACGTCCAAAACCGGTCTTAGTGTTACAGATTGAGACAATTCGGCGGGGTCTACCTTGTTTGTCTCGATCTGTAACGGTTAGGACTTAAAAACTCGGCTACGTGTTACAGATCGAGACAAAAGAAAAAGAACATTAGGACTTGAAAATAAAGTTTTGATAAGGGATTCGCCCAGTTAAGACGGTGCGGCAGACAATTGAGATTAGTTTGCCTCCGGAGTCGTAAGCATAATGAGTCAGTTCGATGACCGGAAGTTTTGCAACACCATAATTACTGGCTTCGGAATCGCTAAGCTGACGTGCTCTATAGCTTTCCCTAACAGATTGGATAGACTTGGACAAGTCGTCCATGATTCTGCTAAATGCCTGAAAATCTAACTGGTTATTCGGAACGCGCGACTTTGAAATGAAGAACGTATCAGCGCCTATGAAGCTGCCTTCAAGTTCGTAGGTCAATTCAAGACGCTGAATTTCATCGCGACTTTGACATCCAAATTGTTGGAGCATCATTACGGAAATTGGACGACCTGATGTGAGGCCGCCGAAATGTTTGGTGATGGCATCCGGATCAACGCCATCGCAATGGCTTGCAAAGTCAAAGTCTAAAAGTGAATTGAGCTCGCTAACGCGTTTCGGTGCAACAAACGATCCCTTACCTTGGATTCGATAGATACTTCCACGACGCTCCAGCTCACTCATGGCAAGTCGGACGGTTGTTCTGCTTACGGCGTATTCGTCGCAGAGTTCCATTTCTGTTGGAAGTTTATCGTCTGCTTGATATTCATCGACGATCTGCTTGAGCAGCGCGTCGGTGAGCTGTAAATAGAGTGGCCGTTTTTCGTGTGTATCGAGCATTAGAGCCTCAGTTTGCATGTTGGTTATACCTGATGGTTGCCTCAGTCGGGATGTAACGTGGGCAAGGTAACCTTAACGTATCACAGAGCGGCTCAGCATGACGATCTGATGCCTGTATCCACGAAGGGCTTGTCCGAGCGTGAAGATATTCTGGGGCAGGCAAATACCGTTCATGGAGTCCCCGATATGTTGGAGGTCAGCGCCGGCTGCTTTTGCTGCAAGGCCTATTTTCTTAATGGTCTCGCTGTCGCAGGAGTCTTGACTCGTCCCGTTCGCCGCCATGACGAGAACCTTCTCTTCAATTGACTTGCCTACGTTGTGGGATCGTACAAAGTCTACGATGGCGCGCAGGTCTGCTTCTTGGAAGCAAGGGACGGTGTAGGGGGCTGGCACGAGAAGGATATCGACGCCGAGGTCAACAAACTTGCGCGCAATTTCGAGCGTCATGACAGGTTCCGCAACGCCCGCTCCATGCATTTTTCCGGCTATGACCAGGCCATTGAAATGCTCTTTGGAGAGTTTAATCGAATGGGCGATTGCATCGTTGGAGACGCCGGTTCCAGGGTTGCCCGTCAGGCAGATAAAATCAAATCCGAGTTCGTTAGCCTTTTCTAAGGTCTTGGGAGAGACGCGACGACCCATGGGGATTTCCGTTCGGGATTCAGACATCTCTGCCTCGTTATCAACTGGCTCCAGATTGACGCCAATGGGCCTTCCGCATGCTCGCTTCACCCAAGTGACCGGGTTTTCATTGAGATCATCTGGAATACCGGCAATAACTGGATCGAACACATCGAGCGCGTTAAACAGAAGCAGGTCGGCACCTGCGGCACGTTCGATTTCTGCATTAGTAACGCCGCCGAGAAATTGGGAAGAGGGTACGTTTTCCGCCATGATGGTACGTCCCTCGGAAGCCAGAATTGCCTGTTTTAGATCCATGGGTGACGTGGCGGCAAAATCGGATGCGGACATGTTCAGTAATCGTTTGGGCATTGTTACTTCCTTTGACTAGAACGACAGGCTTGTGACATTGTCTCTAATATTGTTACAACAATATATTCAATATGTTATATCCAATCGGTGAACGGTTGCAAGCTTATTGTATTGCTCGGAAAAAATAGCCTTTAGCTGGGAAAACATTATATTAATCAACTACCGTTCACCGAATAAGTATTTGAATTCTTGACATATCGACAAAGCGGAAAAAGAATTGGTTATGACAAATCGCGCAAATGATATTACATTTCGCACAAGAACGTATTCACTTACATAAGTGGATACAAACGGGGACGACGACGGTTGAGTCCAGATAAATCGTTGTGTGCCCGGGAATCATGAAAGGATGTGTTATGGACGCTATCGTCAAATTCCTTGAAAAACACCAGCCCCTCTTCGACAAAATCTCGAGGAACATTTATCTGGTGGCGATTAAGGATGGCTTTCTCTCGAATATGCCAATTGTGCTGTTCTCGAGCCTGTTCCTTCTTCTTTCGACGCTCCCTGCCTATGTAGGCATCACGCTTCCGTCTGAGGTGCTGGATTTCTTCAATAAAATCTATGCATATACCATGGGACTTCTTGGCATTATGGTGGCCGGCACCACGGCGAGCTCACTTGCCATGTCGATGAACCGTCGCATGCCTTCGGGTAAATCTCTCAACCCCACCTCGTGCATGGTTTGTGCCATGTGCGGCATGCTCTTGCTATCGGTGACGAACGATGTTGTCTCGATTGGTGGAGCAGATACATCTGTTTTTGAAACCGGCTATATGGGAACCAAGGGTTTTCTCGCTGCGTTCGTAGCCGCATTCTTGACCGTTAATATCTATAAGGTGTGCATTAGCCATAATGTGACGATCAAGCTTCCCAAAGAGGTCCCTGGCTCTATTGCGCAGAGTTTTCGCGATATCTTTGCATTTGGGTTTTCGATCCTTGCGTGCGCTTTTATCGATCTTGCGAGCCGTAAGCTGCTTGCTGTGCCGTTCGCCAATTTGGTATCCGCTCTCATCTCGCCGCTGTTCTCCGCGGTCGACACCTATCCTGGCATGGCGCTTATCGAAGGCGCCGTCGCACTTTTCCAATTTATGGGTATCCACGGTGCTTCGGTTGTCATGAGTCCGATCAATGCTGCGCTCTACGGCAATACCGTTACCAATCTTGAGGTTTTCCAAGCAGGTGGACACCCGTCAATTGCTCTCACGCAGGACTTTACAAGCTTCATCGGCGGTCTGGGCGGTTCTGGCTGCACGTTCATCGTTCCTATTATCCTGATCATGTTTATGCGCTCCAAGCAGCTTAAAGCCATGGGCAAGGCATCGATTATCCCGGTGATTTTTGGAGTTAACGAGCCCGTTATCTTCGGTATGCCGATTGTTCTCAATCCCTATATGTTCGTGCCCTTCCTAGTGGCTCCTATGGTCAACGCCATTATCGGTAAATTTTTCATTGACGTCATTGGAATGAACGCCCCCATGTATACCATGCCGTGGGCGCTTCCCGGCCCAATCGGTGCATTCCTCACCACGGGTCTCGACCTGCGTTCTCTCGTATTGATGGCAGTGCTGTTGGTCGTTGACTTTGTGATTTACTATCCGTTCTGCAAGGCGTATGACCATCAGCTTTGTTTGGAAGAGTCTGCAAAGGAGACTGCAGGAACCTCGGATGCAGATGCTATTGCCGCACAGGAAAATGTCGCAAAAGCTCTCGAGGCGGTAAAGGACAAGGCGGAGCAGATCCGCGTGCTTGTGCTTTGCCAGGGTGCCGGCACTTCGACTCTCTTGGCAAATGCTCTTCGCGAAGGCGCCGCTGCTAAGGGTATCGATCTGGTTTCTCAGTCCGGTGCGTACGGAAGCCACTATGATACGATGGATCAGTACAACGTGATTGTTCTGGCGCCCCAGGCACGCATGTACTATGACGCTATGAAGGCCGATACCGATCGCCTTGGAATTAAACTGCTCACCACAAGGGGCAAGGAGTATATCGACCTTACCAACGATCCCGAAGGTGCAATTGACTGGATCGTTCAGGAGCTGGCCAAATAGTGGATGCACTCCGTCGTTGATTCGTCGGTGTATAGTACGGCCCTGCAGCTTATTGAGCTGCGGGGCCGTATTTCGTTGAGTATCTAATTGAGACAATGAGCGCAACCGTCGTGAGATCGCATTGGCGCTCTCCGAGTCACCGACAAGCTGACTTCCATCTATGTGACCAATTCGCTTTCGGCCTTTAGCCTGCTCGAGGCGCGCGAGGATTGCGACCTGTGCCTGGTGGGCGGCATGTACCGCCGCTGCACCGCCGCCTTTGTGGGGCCCACGGCCGAGGATCGTGCCGCCATCGAGGAGCACACGCAGGTCATCTGCTAGCTGGCGCAGCAGGCGATACTTCTGCCCCCTGCCGGCGCGGGGATTATCGTTTCAATATGACGTGCAGAATGACACGTATAAGTAAAAACACCATTTGTGCGTCAAATTTGATGACGCGTAAAAATTTGCGCGTCATTTTACGCGTCAACGTGACGCGATATGACACGCAAATGCGCTCGGGCCAAGTATTCAGCTTGTGGGCTAGACCAGGCGGGCGTAGTCCTGTGACTGATGAAAGATGTGGGCGATATAGATTGTTTCGTGCTCAAACTTGTAAAGGCACACGTAGTTGTTGACGGGAAACGATCGGTAATTACGTGCCGCCAGCTCTTGCATGTGCGAGAGGAGGCGTAGGAGCGGCTGCGCGCGAAGCAGATCAAGCTGATATTCAAACTCAGCGACAAAATTGCCTGCTGCACGCGGATTCTTGAGGATTTGAGCAAGGTATCCGACAATACTCTCGTACTCATATCGCGCGCTTTTGAGGATTACGACGTTATAGGTCATATTTGTCTCGTATCGAAGCCGCGAAGGATTCGTAATCGCTGTAGTCGCCTTGCGATATTTCGTCTTCTGCCAACATCATACGAGACAGCAGTTTTGCCTTGGCGATTTCTTCTTGCATGAGGCGATACTGGTCGCTGCTGATGCAGTGCATGGCCTCGTAGCCGTTCTTAGTTACGGTGACGTCGCGCTCAGACTCAACAAGCGTAGTGAATGCAGCAGTGTCCTTCATGTCTCGGACGGGCACACAAACTGACATGGGTACCTCCTTTGCGTTGGGACACAATTGTACCACGGTGTGTCCATGCGGACGATACCGTCGAATCGTCTCAATCTGTAACAGTTGGGATCAAAAAACTCGACTAGATGTTACAGATTGAGATTAAAGGGATTGACCTGTGGCGTTTGTCTCGATCTGTAACAGTTAGACGGTCGAAAGTGGGCTACGTGTTACAGATTGAGATATTTCTGCTCGGGCGTTCTGTTTGTCTTGATCTGTAACAGCTAGGGCCGAAATACTCGACTAGATGTTACAGATCGAGACAGACGGCCTGCTCGAGCCGAGCCAAAACAAAAAGGCCGCATGCGAACCCGTGGAGGGATTCGCATGCGGCCGACAGGGGGTATGTGGCAGAAGTTAAGCCATGAGCAGGCCGGTCTCCGCGACGTTCTTGTACCAGTACGCGCTCGCCTTGGGGTAGCGCTTCTGGGTCTCAAAGTCGATGTAGAACAGGCCGTAACGCTTGTTATAGCCGTTGGTCCAGGAGAACTGGTCCTGCAGCGACCACACAAAGTAACCGTCGACGTTTACGCCGCCGTCGATTGCCTTGAGGATCCACGCGAGATGCTGACGCATGTAGTCGATACGAGGGGCGTCATCGATAAAGCCATCCTCGAAGTCGTCCTTATAGCCCATGCCGTTCTCGGTGATGTAGATCTTCTTGTAGTTGGGGTAATCGTTCTTAATGCGGAGCAGCAGGTCGTACAGGCCCTCGGGATAGATGATCCAGTCCCAATCGGTGGTGGGTACGCCTTCGCGCACGCACGACTCGCCCACGCCCTTGAGGAACCAGCGCGAGGAGCCCTTGTCGCCGGTGCCATTGTGGTTGATGTCGTTTTCGCCCTCGGCGGCACGCAGGAACTGGCACTTGTAGGTGTTGACGCCCAGGCAATCGTTGTAGGGGAGCGCGGCGGTCAGCGCGGCGATGTCCTCGTCGCGGACGTCGAGCTCGCCGCCGGCGATATGAGCCAGCTTGGTCGCAGCCTCCATGGTATCGGCTGCATAGTGGCCGCGGAAGGTGGCGTCGAGTACCCAGCGGTTGTTGATGACGTCGGCCATGCGAGCCGCCTCGCAGTCGGCGGCGTTGTTGGGGTCGAGGGGATACTTGGGCTCCAGGTTCTGGACAATGCCGATCTCGCCCTCAAAGCCGCCCTCATGGAAGGCGACGACAGCCTTGGCGTGGGCCACCATCATGTTGTGCATGAGCTGGAAAGCCTTGTCCAGGCGATACTTCTCGCCGTGCGGCCAGTTGCCGACGATAAAGCTGCCCTCGGCGGTCGCGGGAATCTCGTTAAACGTGAACCAGTGCTTGACCTCGGTGAACTCGGCAAAGCAGAACTTGGCGTACTCGACGAAGGCGTCGATGGTCGTGCGCGTCAGGAAACCCTCGCCGCCGTTCTGGTAAAAGGCCTCGGGCGTATCGAAGTGATCGAGCGTGACATAGGGAATAACGCCAGCTTTGTTGCAGGTGGCGAAAAGCTCGTGATAGAAAGCGACGCCCTCGGGGTTAATCTCGCCGGTGCCACTGGGGAAGATACGGCTCCAAGCGATGGAGACGCGAATGCCGTTAATGCCGAAGCGCTGGCACAGGTCAATATCGACCGGGTACTTGTTGTAGAAATCGCTTGCGGGGTCGGGGGAGAAGCGACCCTGAGCAGCCAGGAAATCGTCCCAGGGCACTTTGCCCTTGCCGTGCGTGCGGGTCTCGCCCTCAACCTGGTAAGCGGCGGTGGCGCCGCCAAACACAAAGCCGTCGGGGAACTGCATGGGGTTGGTCATGAGTCATCCTTTCTGTGGGATACGAATAGGGAGAGGTGCCCGAACTGGGGATCCGGGCACCAACAGAGGGAGGAACTAGTCGAGGTTCTCGCGGAGCCACTTGATGGCGCCAGCGGGGTCGCGGGTAAGGTCGATATATTCCTTACCGCGGGGAGCGAGCAGCTTAATGCCCAGACGATCGGTGTCGGCCTTCATGTCGTTGTAGTAGCTACGAACCTGCGGGGCGAGCACGATAACGTCGTACTGATCCATGATGGCAGTGTGCTGGCCATAGGCGCCTGCGGAGGAAGCGATGTTCTCTCCGGTCTGCGCAGCACCTTCCTTGATGGCGTTGGCGAGCATGGCAGAGGTGCCGGCGCCGGCGCACAGGACGAGGACCTTCAGGCCATCGACATCCTTCTTGGCGGATGCGTCGGCGGCGGGCTCGGGCTGATCGGCGACAGGCTTGTTGTCGGCGGCAGCGGCGGTCGGCTCGACGGAAGCGGTGGCCTGCTCGACAGCGGGCGCAGAGGTGCTGGCGGTGATGGTGGCAGCACCATCGGACTCGAGACCCAGCTCGGCGGCGCGCTCGGCCTCCTGGTCGCAGAGCAGCTTATCGTATGCCTTCAAGAACGGCAGGTAGATGATGGCGTCCAGCAAGATGATGATCGCGACAAATACCAGGGCGATAAGCTGGAAGTTCGTGGTGATGAAGATGCCGATGGGGGCAGGGGTAGCCCAAGGCACCACGAAGGAGAAGCCGTTCATGCCCACGTTGTCGATAAAGAACTTGGCAACACTTACGTTGACGCAGCCGGCGGCAACAAAGGGGATGAGCATGTAGGGGTTAAGGATCATCGGCGCGCCAAAGAGCAGCGGTTCGTTGACGGCGAAGGCAACAGGAACGATCGAGGCCTTACCGACGGCTTTGAGCTGCTTGGACTTCATAAAGAGAATCAGCAGAAGCGGCACGATGAACGTGGCGCCGGTGCCGCCGAACTCACCCACGAGCGACATGTTAAAGGTGAGGGAGTGGGCGGGGTGGCCGCCGGCCAGCAGAACCTGCAGGTTCTCAGCCTGGTTGGCAAGACGGATGGGGTCGATGCCCGGCTGGACGATCGAGGGGCCGTGGACGCCGATGAACCAGAAGAACGCGGTGGCTGCCTGGATAAGGATAAGGCCAGGATAGGTTTCTGCAGCGGTAAAGAGCGGGGAAAGCAGTTTAATAAGCAGCTCGGAGAACGGAACGCCCATGAGGTTGCGCACGACGACATCGATGATGCCGCAGATGATGACGGCGCCGCCAAAGGGGATAATGTCGCGGAAGTTCTGAGCGATGGCGCCCGGGACCTCCTTGGGCAGCTTAATGGTCAGATCGCGCGAGACACAGAACTTATAGACCCAAACGGTAATGAACGCGGCGATATAGGCCGAGAACAGACCGCGCGTGCCCATGCTGGTGCAATCGAAGACCGAAAGTTCGGAGCCGTTGAACTTGGTGGTGAACTGCGTAACAGCGAGCAAAAGCATGCTGCACTAGGCGGCCACCATGGTGGAACCGTCGTTGAGCACTTTGCCGGCGGGCATACGACGGTTCATGGATGCCGTGAAGTTCTTGGCGGTGGTGCCGGCAACCATGATGCCCATGACGCCCATGGTGAAGTTGTACAGCTTGTTGCACCAGTCGATGAGCGGCTGGGGCAGCGTGATGCCAACTACGCCAGGAAGGGTGGCGATCAACAGGAAGATCGAAGAGGTGAGGACAATGGGCATGCACCCAAGGAATCCGTCCTTGATGGCTTGGAGGTAGATGTTCCTCGAGATCTTCTCAAAGAACGGTTGATGCTTTTCGAGCATCTTTACGATGGCGTCCATAGAGCTCCTTTGCTACTTGATGCGCGATGCATGTGGATGGAACTGGTCGTCGATGGATGGTCAGGACTGCCCGGAAACCTTCCTGCTTAAGGAAGGCATTGCGAAATGACAACGTTGTCATTTCGTTAATGACAACGTAAGACATTTTTGGAAGAGCAACAAGGATTTACAGGTGAACGGTCGATATCGTCCGATAAACGGCTGATTTACCAGTCAGGCAGGTAGTGTATGCTAGAACGCAAAAAACAAGCGATAGAGAACCGAGTGGAGAAGCAGTGGCAACGATGGACAAGAAAAATGTCTCAATGAATGATGTGGCAGTTGCCGCGGGCGTTTCTCTCAAGACGGTTTCGCGTGTGATCAACGAGCCCAATAGCGTGCGAGAGTCGACACGCGATAAGGTCCATTCGGCCATGGAGGCGCTCGGGTTTCGAACCAACTTTGCCGCGCGTTCGCTCAAGTTGGGCCGTTACGGGTGCATCGGCGTGGTGCTGTTTCACTTGTCAGGTGGTGCCGTGGACATGATTGACGGTATCGCCGATGCCGCCGAAGAACGCGGCTTTGCGCTCACGATGATTAAGAAGTGCTCAGGGGAGAAGATGACCCTTGCCGATGCGGCGCGCAGGATGTCGCAGCTGCCTGTTGATGGCATGATTTTCAACCTGCGTCAGATGGTCGATGACTTTGATACTTTTGAGGCGCCGAAAGACCTCAAGACGGTGATTATCACACCAATGGAACATCCTACCTGCTCTACCGTCAGTGACGACCAAGAGGGCGGTTCGCGTATGGCGTGCGAGTACTTTTTGAATCGCGGGCACAAGAACGTGTACTTCGTCTCTGGTAAGAAAGAGGCGCTGTCGAGTCAGTGCCGTATGAAAGGTTGGCGTGCGGCACTCGAGGCGCGTGGCATTGAGCCGCCCGAGCCTCTGCAAGGCGATTGGAATGCGGATAGCGGCTATGCCGCGGGCCTTGTGCTTGCCGATAAACCCGATTGCACGGCGGTCCTCGCCGCTAACGACTGCATGGCAAACGGCGTGATGATGGCTCTACGTGACAAAGGGCTCAGTGTGCCCGACGACGTGTCCGTGATCGGCTTTGATGACGAGCTTTACAAGACGATTCCCAACTCGATTCTGACGTCGGTGAAGTTCCGCCACCGCGAGCTGGGCGTCCGTGCGCTTAATGAGGTCGTCGCAGGTCTGGAAGCCCCGAGCTCCAGAAGCCGTACGCTTGTCTCGGGTGTGCTAGTCGAGCGTTCCAGCGTAAAGGACCTGCGGGCGTAGACGTGCTCGGCCTGTCTGTCTCAATCTGTAACAGCTAGGACCGAAAAACTCGGCTAGTTGTTACAGATTTAGACAATTCGGTCCGGCTTATTCCGTTTGTCTCGATCTGTAACATCTAAGCGGTCAAAAGTGGTCTACATGTTACAGATTGAGATTTTCGGCTTGGCCTGTGCGTTCATCTCGATCTGTAACAGCTAGGACCGAAAAACTCGGGTAGATGTTACAGATTGAGATGAACAGGAGGACGGGTGCGGTCTAAACAAAATGGCCCGCGCATCACACATCGATGCACGGGCCATTTATTGTCTGCAAGCGGCAGGTGGTGTCAGCGTCTTATGCCTCGAGGTTTTCCTCGATCCAGGCGACGGCGCCCTTGGGATCCTTAGTGAGGTCGATGTACTGTTTGCCCTTGGGCGACAGCAGCGTGATGCCCAGGCGGTCGGTGTCGGCCTTCATCTCGTTGTAATAGGTGCGAACCTGCGGAGCCAGGACGATGACGTTGTACTGGTCCATGATGGCGTAGTGGCTGCCGTAGGCACCGGCGTTGGCGGTAATGTCGATGCCCAGCTCGTCGGCGCCTTCCTTAAGCGCGTTGGCGAGCAGTGCAGAGGTGCCGGCGCCAGCGCACAGAACCAGAACCCTCAGATCCTTGCCCTTAAGGGCGGACGGAGCTGCGGAGGCCTCAGTGGCAGAAGCGGTCTCGACAACAGGAGCCTCAACGGCGGGGGCGGCAGCGGTCTTGACGGCCTTGGTCTCCTCGGCCTCTTCTTCGGCCAGGGTCTCGGCCTCCTGCTTGCACAGGACGTTGTCGTAGGCCTTGCAGAACGGGTAGTAGATCAAGAAGTCAACGACCAGCAGGACGACAACCAGGACCAGAGAGATCGGCTGGAAGTTGGTGTCGATGAAGGTGCCGATCGGTCCGGGGAGTGCCCACGGCATGGCATAGATAAAGCCGTTCATGCCCAAAAAGTCGATGAAGAACTTACCAATGAGGACGTTGGCCACGGGGGCAAACAGGAACGGGATCAGGAAGTACGGGTTGAGGATGATGGGCGCGGCGAACAGCAGCGGCTCGTTGACGGCGAACATCACGGGCACGACAGAGGCTTTGCCGACGGCCTTGAGCTGCTTGGAGCGCATAAAGAGCAGGAAGATGATCGGGACAATGAACGTGGCGCCGGTGCCGCCGAGTTCGCCGATGTAGTTACCGAAGTTTTCGGTCAGGGCGAGGGCGGGGTGACCGCCGGCCTGCAGCGTGGCGAGGTTGGTGGTGATGTTGCCAAACAGCGCGGCGTTGAGGGCAGGCTTAACGACCGAGGGGCCGTGGATGCCCATGAACCAGAACAGCGGGATCATGAACCAGATGAGGGCGAGGCCGGCGTAGGAATCGGCAGCGGCGAACAGCGGGCTCACCAGCGTGGAGATGACGTTGGCAAACGGGACGGCCAAGCAGGTGCGGCAGATAACGTCGATGACGGCGACAAACAGGATGGAGAAGCTGAAGGCGAAGATGTCGCGGAAGTTCTGGGCGATGGCGCCGGGGACTTCTTTGGGCAGCTTGATGGTGATGTCTCGCTTAATGCAGAAGGCATAGATGTTGACCGTGGCAAATGCGGCGACAAAGGAGCTCAGCAGGCCCTTGGTGCCCATGTTGTCGGTAAAGAACACCGAGACATCGGCGCCGTCGATCTTGGCACTCGTCTGGGTAACGGCCAAGATGAGCATAGCGCACATGGCGGCGACCATGGTGCTCGTGGCGTTGATGGCCTTGCCAGCAGGCATGCGGCGGTTCTTGGAGCCGGTCAGCGCGCTTGCGGTGGTGCCGGCGACCATGATGCCCACGACGCCCATCGTGAAGTTGTAAACCTTGTTGCAGAAGTTCACGACGTCGACGTTCCACCAGTCGGGCAGCGTAAAGCCGCCGACCGTGGCGACAACGCCCGGCAGGGTCGAAATAAGCAGGAAGACAGAAGAAGACAGGATGATGGGCATTGCTGCCAAAAAGCCGTCTTTAATGGCCTGAAGGTAGATGTTCTTAGAGACCTTGTCGAAGTACGGCTGACCTTTCTCCAAGAACTTAACGATCGATTCCATAGTTCACGCTCCTCTTTGCATGAAATCTTAATGGCATGGACGTTGAAAACCTATATGGTATCCCGCTTGCTAAAAGCCCGGGTGCAGGCGGGGTCGGTCCCAGGGGGAGAGAGGGGAGCGGCTGGGTTTGTATCGCATAGGGCCGCTCCCTTCTCGGGGGAAAGCGAGGCGATGCGCTACTGCGCGTCCGCCATAGTGTCGGCGAGCTCCTTGTACCAGAGTGCCGACTGCTTGATGTAGCGTTTTTGCGTGTCGAAGTCGATGTAGAACAGGCCGTAGCGCTTGTTATAGCCGTTGGCCCACGAGAACTGGTCCTGCAGGCTCCAGATAAAGTAGCCCTGGACGTCGACGCCCTCGGCGCGCGCCCGGAGCACCTTCTCCATGTGCTGGTCGACAAAGTCGATGCGCTCGGGATCGGCGACGATGCCGTTTGCGTCGGGCTCGGGGTCCTTGTGGCCCAGGCCGTTTTCGGTGATATAGATGACGGGGAGGTTGGGATAGGTGGCGCTGATGTGCTTGAGCGTGTCGTAGAGGCCTTGCGGGTAGATGAGCCAATCCCAGTCGGTGGTGGGGATACCCGGCATATCGACCTGCTGCCCGACGCCCTTAAACTTAAAGCACGAGGTGCCCTTGTCTCCGGTGCCGTTAAAGCTGTTGGTGGACTCGCCATCGTAGGCGGCGATAAACGCCGACTGATAGTAGTTGAGGCCGAACATATCGTTGCGGGGCGCCGCCTTGGCGAGCTCCTCCATGTCGCTGTCCTCAACCGTAAGCGTGGCGTTGTTGGCACGCAGAATCTCGTTGATGAGTGAGAGGGTGCGCGCGGAGTAGTGACCCAGGAAGGCGCCGTCCATGATGAAGTCGGTGTAGAAGGCGTTGTACAGGTCGGCGGCGTGCTGGTCGGCGGGCGAGTCGGTGGCAGGATATGCCGGCGTCAGGACGTTGACCATGCCAATGCGTCCGCCCAGGTGCTCGGTCTCGTCAAGATCCTTATACAGGTTGACGGCGCGGGCGTGGGCAACGAGCTCGTTGTGCTGGCTCTGGATGCCGCTCGTCACATCAAAGTGATGGTTGGGCGGGAAGTTGCCTTGGATGTATTGGGAGTGCGAGAGGCTGATGAGCTCGTTGATGGTGAACCAATTCTTGACCTCGCGGAACTCGCGGAAGCAGAACTCGGCATAGCGCACATAGGCGTCGACGGTCTTGCGGTTGAGCCAGTCGCCCTGGTTGAACAGGGCGGCGGGGGAGTCAAAGTGATGCAGGGACACATAGGGCTCGACGCCATACTTTTTGCAGCAGGCGAACAGCTCGTGGTAGTGCTTAACGCCCTCGGCGAGGGGTTCGGCATCGTCGCCGTTGGGGAAGATGCGGGTCCAGGCGATGGACACACGAATGGCGTTGAGTCCATGCTCGGCAGAAAGGCGGATATCCTCCTCGTAGCGGTTGTAGAAATCACTGGCCGGGTCGGGCAAAAAGCGACCCTGGGCGACAAGGTAATCGTCCCACATGGTCTTACCCTTGCCTGCCACCTTCGTGGAACCTTCCGTTTGGTACGCGGCGGTTGCGGCGCCCCAAACAAAGCCCTTCGGCAGCTGCTGTACGCGGTTTAGCAAAGACATATGCATACATCCTCTCGTCTCGCTGTTCGATATTGTGCGTTTGCGCTCAGGAGGCTCCCTGGTTAGCGTTCAGCGGTGAAAAAGCCCGATAAACACTATCTTAAAATGATTAGAACCAAAATGAGCACGTGAACATTTGACAATGAGCACGTTAGCATCCGGCTGGGATGTATAGAAACAAAACAACTTCAAACAGCTGCGAACGGTTGTATTTGTTCGGTAAGCGGTTTTGATTGACAGAAGTTTTCATGTTGTGGTATATGGCTCGGGTATCATGAGCACGTTATCAATGTATGTACGATGCGCCATGGGCGCGGGGAATAGTTGGGAAGCAGGTTAGCGTGGAAGGCATGGATCAGCAGACAAGGAATGGTCGTTCGGCGAGCGCGGCAGAGGTTGCGGCGCTCGCTGGCGTGAGCCGCCAGACTGTGTCTCGCGTGGTCAACGGTATGCCCAACGTGACGGAAAAGACGCGCAAGCGTGTGCTGGCCGCCATGGAAGAGCTGGGCTTTCGTCCCAATTTTGCTGGAGCGGCGTTGCGCGGCGGGTCGTATCGTTCTATTGGCCTGTGCATGTACAACATCACACGTGTCGGTAACCTGGCGACGCTCGAGGGTATCATGCAAGCGGCGCGCGAGCATGATTTTGCCGTCACTATGATCGAGATGGGCGGCGACAAGCCCTATGCACTTGCCGATGCCTCGCGCCGCATGGTCGAGCGACCCGTCGACGGCATGATTCTCAACATGAACCGCATGGCTCCCGATTTTGAGGAGTTTGTTCCCCAGCCGGGAGTGCGAACGGTCATCCTGTCCATGTATGCGCATCCGCGCTGCACGACGATCGACTCCGACCAGTATGGTTCGTGCGAGCTGTTGACCAATTATCTGCTGGAACATGGTCACTCGAATATGCGGTTTGTGGCGGGTCCGGAAAACTCGATTTCCTCGCGTTTTCGTGAGGCCGGTTGGCGCGATACGCTGGGTCGTGCTCATGTCGATGCCGCTCCGATGCTGCGTGGCGATTGGAGTGCGGACAGTGGGTACGCCATGGGCGAGCGGATTGCGGCCGAGGTGCTTGCCGGCGGGTCGCAGACGCCGACTGCCGTGCTTGCGGCAAATGACCAGATGGCGCTGGGCGTTATCGCCGCGCTCGAGAACGCGGGCCTGTCCGTGCCCGACGACGTGAGCGTGGTTGGTATCGACGACGCACTCGAGGGACTTGTTCCTCACAATCGGCTGACGACGCTGCGATTTGATTTGCGCGGTGTCGGTAAGCTTGCGTTTGAGGCGGCGATTGGAGAGAGCTCGTCTATCGAGGCGATTCATGTGCCGAGCACGCTGGTCGAACGCTCGACTGTTAGGGACATACGGGGTTAGGTCCTACTCCGTCTGTCTCGATTTGTAACAGGTAGACGGTCAAAAGCGGGCTACGTGTTACAGATTTAGATTCTTCGGAAAGAGCAATCCTGTTCGTCTCAATCTGTAACAGCTAGGACCCAAAAACTCGGCTAGATGTTACAGATTGAGACAAACGGACCCCGAACCGCCCAAAAAGGCCGGGGGCGGCGCGCCGTGTGACGTGCCGCCCCCGGCTGAGAAATGGGGACAGGTTATGTGGGCAGGCGACCCCGCCAGCCGCTAGTCCAGACGACGGGTCTGCGCCACGTGCTTATACCAGTATGCGCTTGCCTTGGGCGTGCGCTTCTGGGTTTCAAAGTCAACGTAGAAGAAGCCATAGCGCTTGTTGTAGCCATTGGTCCAGGAAAACTGATCCTGCAGGCTCCACAGGAAGTAGCCGCCCACGTTGACGCCCACCTCCATGGCCTTGAGCAACCAGCGCAGGTGCTGCTCGATGTAGTCGATGCGCGGCTGATCGTCCACAAAACCGTCCTTGTAGGGGTCCTTGTAGCCCATGCCGTTCTCGGTGATGAAGATCTGCTTGTAGTTGGGGTAGCGCTGCTTAATGTAGACGAGCAGATCGAACAGGCCCTCGGGATAGATGATCCAGTCCCAGTCGGTGGTGGGGACGCCGGGCTTGTTCACATGCTCGCCAATGCCCTTAACGCGCCAGCGGCCAGTGCCCTTCTCGCCCGTACCGTTGTGGTGCAGGTCGTTCTCGCCATCGTAGGCCTTCAAGAAGCGGCACTGGTAGTTGTTAACGCCCAGGTAGTCGTTGTAGAGCGCGGCCTCGCGCATGATTTCCAGATCCTCGTCTAGGATCTCGATGGTGCCGCCCGAGACGGCAGCCAAGCGGTTGGCGCACTCGAGGGTGTCGGGCGCGTAGTCGCCGCGGAAGGTGGCGTCGAGCAAGAACTGGTTCTGCAGCACGTGCTCGTTGTTGGCGGCTTTGATGTCGGCGGGGTCGTTCTCGTTGAGCGGATACTTAAACTCCAGCGACTGGATGACGCCGATCTTGCCCTTAAAGCCGCCGTTGTGGAAGGCCAGCACGGCCTTGGCGTGGGCGAGCATCATGTTGTGCTCGCACTGGAAAGCCTCGGCCAGATGCGCCTTGACGCCACCGGGGAAGGTGCCCTCGATGTAGGTGTTGGAGGCGTCGGCCCAGATCTCGTTAAAGGTGAACCAGTAGGTCACCTGGTCGGCGTACTCCTTAAAGCAGAAGGTGGCAAAGTCCACAAAGGCGTCGATGGTCTCGCGGTTGAGGAAGTCGCCCTTCTCAAAGAGGGGCAGCGGCGTATCGAAGTGATGCAGCGTGACAAACGGCTCAACGTGGTGCTTGTGGCACTCGGCGAAGAGGTCGTGGTAGAACTGGACACCCTCGGGGTTGATTTCGCCGGTACCGTTGGGGAAGATGCGGCTCCAGGCGATGGAGAGGCGGATGCCGTTGATACCGAACTCCTCGCACAGCTCCAAGTCGACGGGGTACTGGTTGTAGAAGTCCGAAGCGGGATCGGGGGAAAAGCGCCCCTGGGCCTCCAAGAAGTCGTCCCAGGCGACTTTGCCCTTACCGTGGGTGCGGGTCTCGCCCTCTACCTGGTAAGCAGCAGTGGCGCCGCCAAAGACAAAGCCCTCGGGAAACTGCGCAGGCGGGTTGGTGACGCTAGCGGGGTTAACGGACATGATGATCCAATCGTTTAAATCGAAGGACCAGCCGGTCTTGGATGGTCGGCTGGCCCTGAGCGTTACTTACTTCGAAAGCTGCTCGGAGACGAAGGCGAGAGACTTATCGCCGTTCTGGGAGAGCTCGATGTACTGCTTACCGCGACAGGCGACGCACTTGTTGCCCACGCGCTCGCAGTCCTTCTGCAGGTCGGCCAAGTAGCTGGCAGCCTGCGGGGCCAGGACGACCAGGTCAAAGTCGGGGAGCATGTCGACGTGGTTACCATATGCCTCGGCAGCGGTCTCAAGATTGATGCCGCGCTCCTTGGCGGCCTTGGCCAGCGCGTTGGCGAGCAGGCCCGAGGTTCCGCCACCCTGGCAGAGCACGAGTACGCGCTTGCCGTTGAGGTCGCTGGCGGCCGTAGCCTCGGTGGCGACAGCGGCGGGGGCGTCGGCCTTCACGGCCTCGGCAGCAGCGCCGGCGGCAACGCTCTTGGCGTCAGCCTTGCCCTGGAAGGCATCGCTGAGCTTGGCGGCCTTCTCGGCGTTCTTGGCGGCGAGCTCCTCTTGGGAAATCTCGGCCTCCTCGGCGCACTTCTGGGCGTCGTAGGCACGGAAGAACGGGTAGTACAGAACGAAGTCGACGACCAGGATAAGGGCGAGCATCACAAAGGCGAGCGGCTGGAAGCCCAGGCCCATGATGGTGCCGATGGGGCCGGGGACAGTCCAGGGCAGGGTGTACATAAAGCCGTTCATGCCCAAGAAGTCGATAAAGATCTTGAGGATCCAGATGTTGGCGATCGGGGCAAAGACAAACGGGACAAAGAAGACGGGGTTGAGCACGATGGGCGCGGCGAACAGCAGCGGCTCGTTGACGGCAAAGCACACGGGGACGATAGCTGCCTTACCGACGGCGCGCATCTCCTGAGACTTGGCCAGGAAGCAGAACATAAAGACCAGGACGAGCGTGGCGCCGGTGCCGCCCATGCAGACGACGAAGTACTGGGCACCCTGGGTCAGGACAGCGGAAGCGTGCTGGCCAGCCTGGAACGCAGCCAGGTTGTCGGTCATGTTGGCAACGAGGGCGGCGGCGATGGCGGGCTCGACGATCGAGGGGCCGTGGACGCCCACGAACCAGAACAGGCTCATGGCGCCGTAGATCACAGCGAGGCCGATGTAGCCATCGGCAGCGGTGAACAGGGGCTGGAACACCTGGATGACGCCCTGGGCAAAGCAGAAGCCAAAAGCAGCGCGGAAGACGATGTCAAAGACCCAAAAGACGGTGATGCAGACGGAGAAGGGGATGATGTCCTTAAAGGTCTGCGAGATGTTGGGCGGGACCTGCTCGGGCATCTTGACGGTGATGTTGCGCTTAATGAAGAACTTGTAGATGATGCCGGTCACAAACGCAGCGATGAAAGCGGTCAGCAGGCCCTTGGAACCAAGGTAGGTGGTGTTGAAGCCGCTGGCGGCGTCCGTGGCGATGGTGTCGCTCGAAAGGAGCAAGAAGCCGATGATGGCCGCGCACATGCACGAGATGAAGTTGATCTGGTTGTTCTTGGGCAGATCGCGGTTCTGAGCGTCGGCGAAGTGCTTGGCCGTGGTGGCGGCGCAGGCGATGGCCAGGATGCCCATGGAGTAGTTGTAGCACTTCCACAGGGCGTTGTTGATGTCATCGGGCCAGTAGAAACCCCAGATGTTGGGGACCGAGGCTACCAGGCAGAAGATGGACGAGAAGATGATGATGGGGATGACGGAGATAAAGCCGTCGCGGATCGCCTTGAGGTACTTGTTGCGGGCGATCGCGTTGAAAAAGGGCTGGCCCTTTTCGATGATGGCGATGAGTTGCTCCATGCAATGCTCCTAAGAGTCGGTGGGTTAGCAACGATGGTAGCTTTTGACGTTCGGTTGCCAAAATGTTGACGTTGCCATTTTGTGACACAAAAAAAGACGCGAACCGGTGGTTCCTGTGCCTGCGAACCGTCGATTCCTTACGCGTAAACGTTTGAGCCGCCCGGTGGCTCTGTGTTTGCACAATGGCAACGTTAACATTTGGGCGATAAAAGCCGTTCGGGGAAGCAAAAATGTCGGTGAACGGTAGGTTTTGGGTGGTGAGCGTATGGTGGGGGAGGCGTTAGATATACTTGAAGACGTTTCATTTGACTGCGTAGGGTGCCACCAATGGCATCGTTGACATAGAAAGATCGACCTATGGCCGCTGTTAAAAAATCGGTATCCGTCAAAGACGTGGCGCGCCTCGCGGGCGTCTCGGAGCAGACGGTCTCGCGCACCGTGCACGATTCGCCCAGTGTGCGCCCCGAGACCAAGGAACGCGTGCGTGCCGCCATGCGCGAGCTGGGGTATCGCCCCAATTTTGCCGGTCGATCGCTGCGCCGTGGCAAGTTTAAGACCGTTGGCGTCGCCATGTTCAACATTACCGGTACCGGCAACCTCGACCGTATGGAGGGCTTTGCCGCCGCGGCCGACAAACATGGCTATGCCATCACCCTCACTAAAGTAGATGGGCATCCGTATACCCTCGAGAGCGCATCGTCGCGCATGAGCGCGCTGCCGGTAGACGGCATGGTCGTGATCATGAATCGCATGCCGGCGGACTTTGGCACCTTCGAGCCGCTGCCCGGCATGCAGACGGTGCTCGTTACGATGCTGGAGCATCCGCTCTGTTCAACGGTCGATAACGACCAGTTCGATTGCTCGCGCCAGGTGGTCGAGTACTTGCTGGGGCGGGGGCACAAAACCGTGCACTTTATCTCGTGTCCCGAGCGCTCGCTTTCGGGCATGCGGCGCGAGGAAGGCTGGCGCGAGACATTGCGCGCGCATGGAATTGAGCCGCCGCGACTCGTCCGTGGGGATTGGACGGCACAGAGCGGATATGCTGCCGGTCAGGCTCTGGCGGAAGATCCGACCTGTACGGCCATTTATGCTTCCAACGATGCCATGGCATACGGCTGCATTCGCGGGCTCGAGTCGTGCGGAAGGCGTGTGCCCGAGGACGTGAGCGTGGTGGGTGTTGATGACAGCCTGGGCGATATCGTGCCCGACCGTCGCCTGACCACGGTGCGCTTTGACAACAAGCGCGTCGGCATGTGGGCGGTCGACAAGATTGCCGGCGCCGATGGGGGTGCGTCTGGCGTGGAGCACATGCTGATCCCCGGTGTGCTTGTAGAGGGCGATACGGTGCGCGATTTGCGTTAGGGTGCGGCCCTGTTTGGGTTGCCGCTAATTGTGTTCGATATTGTTCAGATTGGTTTAAAAACCGTTCACGGGCGAAAAGTGACCGTTCATAGTTCGAAATTACGTTTTGAGCTGTTCTTTTTTGTTTGAATGTTATTGTTTCTGTCATACACAACGCAGCGCGTATGCCCGGACGCGATGCTCTCCATTGGTTCATATGTGAAAGGAACGCAACATGGCAACCAAAGAAGAAATCTCGATGGTTGGATTCGAGATTGTCGCATACGCAGGTGACGCCCAGACCGATCTGCTTGCAGCGCTCGATGCTGCTCGCGAGGGTGACTTTGAGAAGGCCGAGCAGCTGCACAAGGATGCCAGCGATGCGCTCATCGGTGCCCACGACACGCAGACCAAGCTGCTTTCGCAGGAGGCCGGCGGTGGCGAGATGGAGATGACCTTCATCATGGCTCACGCTCAGGACACTCTCATGACCACTATGATTCTGGAGAAGCAGACACGCTTTACCATCGATGCCTACAAGCGCATCGCCGAGCTCGAGGCCAAGCTCGCCTAACGAGCCCTCACAACCAAATCCCCTTCCAAAAGCCCTGCCGCTATGAACTGCCTCCCATTTCTTGGACATGAGAAATGGGAGGCAGTTCACTACCCGCGGCAGGGCTTTTTCTGTCCTCCTCCAAGTTGCGGTGAAATGGGGACTGAATAGGGGCCGACGGGCGCAAAACAATCCCTATTCCACCGCAACTCATCCCGAGACAGTCATTGGGGACGTTCTTAAACGACTAGTCGTTGGGGGCAGTCTTGGAGCTTCTGCACGCCCTTCCGTTCGGTTTTTCGATGGGTGGGTATACTTCCATCCGCAATGCAGGCCGGAATGAGGAGGTGTCCAAATGCCGGACAACGGATTGATTCAAAAGACAGATGCGCACGAGATGGCTCATGGGCGTCCTGTCCAGATAACCGAGCATACGACGGTAACCGAGCTGCAGCCCAGCCTGTCCGATGTCGTGTGCGCAAACAAAAAGCTGCAGATTGGCTTTATCGTTGCGCTCGTGGTACTGGCGCTGTTGTCGGGCTTTGTAGCTCGTCCGCATTTTGCCGATACCAAGACTTGGGACTCCACCATCGAGGTCATCGATCAAAAGAAGGGCAATGTTTTGGCGCTCACAACCTCGTGCGTCGCCCTATCTGCGGGTATCACTGCGCTGCCGGGCGATACGGGAACGCCAGTTGCCGAGCAGCTCGCGCAGCTTTCGGGAAACTTGGGTATCGTGCTTGCCGTGCTCTACCTCGAAAAATATCTGCTGACCATTTTATGGTCGGTCGGGCTGGGCATCCTGATTCCGTTCTCGCTCGTACTCTTCGCGGTGTCGCTTGGCATTCACGGACGCTGGAGCACGAGCGCGGTCATTCGCCGCGTGGCAACGCGTGTGCTGGTGGTCGCCATAATTGGCATGGCGTTGGTGCCTGCAAGCGTTTGGGTGTCGCAGAAGGTCGACGAAACGTATCACGTTAGCATCGAGGCGGCCGAGCAAAAGGCGGCCGACGCTGCGAGTGCGGCAAATAGCGATAGCTCCAAAGCAAGCAAGAAAAATACTGGGTCCACAGAGTCCAAGAACGTGCTTGAGCAGCTTGCCGACGGCGCCTCGGGTCTCGTCACGTCGGTGACCAGCGGCGCCAAGCAGATGACCGATGAAATTGTGCAGCAGGTGACCGACCTTATCGAAGGCGTCATCGTGATGATCGTGACCTCGTGCGTGATTCCATTGCTGGTGCTCGCGGCGTTTTTGTGGCTGGGGCACACCCTGCTGGGGATTGATATCTCCGGTCCCGCGAACTATTTGACGGGCCGCTTCCTGAGTGCTCCGTCCAAGCATACCAAGAAGGGCGGGCAGTCCGAGTAACTAAAACAGCTGTATATACCGGGGCATACTGCCGAAGGGCGGCCGAGACACGTTCTCGGCCGCCCTTTTGTTTGTTGAATACGCGGTCGCTACGTCCGCGCCGGGTCCAGACGGTCGGCAATCATTCGTGAACGGTATTTGTTCAAAAAAGAACAAAGATAAACAAATAATTCTTGCAGTTGATGTTCGAATGTGTTCAAATAAACATGAACAGTGAAGAACCGCACATTCAGATGCCCGGACCTGAACGCGATTCAACACTTCCAAACAGAAACTACGCACCTGCGTATCTCTCAAGGAGGATGTCATGAGGGTTGTAATCGCTTCCGATGCCGACGGTATGTCGATGAAGGAGTCCATCAAGGAGATGCTCATCGCCGACGGTCACGAGGTCGTCGACTATTCCGAGACCCCAGCCGCGGACTTTGTCGATTCCGCGACCGCCGTTGCCAAGGACCTGCTGGAGCACAAGGATTCCCAGGGCTTCGCATTCGATAAGTACGGCGTCGGCTCCTATATGGCCGCCGTCAAGATTAAGGGCATGGTCGTCGCCAACATTTCCGACGAGCGTTCCGCCTACATGACCCGCGAGCACAACGGCTCGCGCATGGTCACCATGGGCCCGGGCGTTGTGGGCACCGAGGTCGCCAAGAAGATCGCCCGCGAGTTCCTGCGCGCCCAGTACGCCGGCGGCCGTCACCAGATCCGTGTCGACATGCTCAACAAGATGGCCTAACGAGAGCCACCGAGAACTCGAACTTCTACCTCAACTTGTGAATTCAGACGAAAGGACGTTCTGATGAAGAAGACCATCGCAATCGGTTGCGACCATATCGTTACGGACGAGAAGATCTATCTGGCCGACCGCCTGGAGCAGGCTGGCTACAAGGTACTCGACTGCGGCACCTACAGCCACACCCGTACGCACTATCCCATCTACGGCAAGGCCGTGGGCGAGGCTGTTGCCAGCGGCAAGGCCGACTTTGGTGTGGCCCTGTGCGGCACCGGCATTGGCATCACCAACGCCGTCAACAAGGTTCCCGGCGCCCGTTGCGCCCTGGTTCGCGACATGACCTCTGCCCTGTATGCCCGTCGCGAGCTCAACGCCAACATCGTGGGCTTTGGCGGCAAGATCACCGGCGAGTTCCTGATGGCCGACATCATGCTTGCCTTCCTGGAGGAGCCCTACGAGAAGACCCCCGAGCACGATGCCCTGATTGCCAAGATCGATGCCTGCAATAAGGCCGACGCTGAGGCTCAGGCTGACCCGCACTTCTTTGACGAGTTCCTCGAGAAGTGGGACCGCGGCGAATACCACGACTAGCGGGTATCCGGCGTAATTAACTAGTCCGTTGACGGCTCGCGTTTCTGTGAGGGGGCGCGGGCCGGTTTTCTATCAGCCCTATTGACTTGGCGGGCTGTCGTAAGAAAGGGAAGGCTCCTATGGAGTTTGTTCTTGATAACGGTTCTATTCGTGTGGCGTTGAGCACGGCTGGCGGATCGTTCACTTCTATTGCGGCCAACGGCCGTGAGTACCTGTGGCAGGGTGACCCGGCGGTCTGGTCGGGCCAGGCACCCATTTGCTTCCCGATCTGCGGCGGCCTTCGCGACGGTCACGCAATGACCATGGGCGGCCGCGAGGTTAAGCTCGCCCGCCACGGCTTTGCGCGCAAACAGGAGTGGAAACTCGAGGAGCAGAGCGACAACATGGTTGCGCTGAGCCTAAGCTCTGCCGACCATGCCGAGTTGCTCGAGCAGTACCCGTATCCGTTTAAGATCGTTGCTCGTTACACGATCGATGCGGAGAAGGTGGCCGTGTCGTACGAGGTGACCAATGAGGGCACCGAGGACATGCCGTTCTTTGTGGGCGGTCACCCTGGCTTTAAGTGCCCGCTTGACGAGGGCGAGTCCTATGACGACTACGAGCTTCGTTTCGATCAGCGCGAGGCCGCCGAGCTCTGTACTGCCGTTCCCTCGACGGGCTTGATTGATGTTGAGCATCGCAGCAAGAACCCGATGGTTGGCCATGACCTGCCGCTGACCCACGAACTCTTTGACTTCGCAGAGACCATCTTTGACGTGCTCGAGAGCCGCGTGGTTACGCTGACCAAGAAGACCGAGGACAAGGGCGTGCGCCTGACGTTCCCCGATATGCCGTACCTGATTGTGTGGAGCAAGCCCGAGGGCGACTTTGTGGCCGTGGAACCGTGGGGCGGCCTGTCCACCTGCTCCGACGAGGACGATATCCTGGAGCACAAGCGCGGCTGCCTGTTGGCCAAGCCGGGGGAGACCGTTACCCGCGGCTTTGAAATCGAGATCCTTTAACGAGCTATCATATGTTTGGGGCCGCGCGTGTCGTGCCCCGGAAACAGGAGTTCAATATGATTCTGACCGTTACCATGAACCCGTCGATCGATACTCGCTATCAGCTCGACAAGCTGGTCATCGACGATGTTAACCGCGTGACGCCCGAAAAGACCGCTGGCGGCAAGGGCCTCAACGTGAGCCGCGTGCTGCTGCAGCTGGGCGACGACGTACTTGCAACCGGCCTGCTTGGCGGTCACATGGGTGCCTATATGGCCGAGCTTATGAATGCCGATGGCGTCAAGAACGACTTTGTGCCCATCGCCGGTGAGACGCGCATCTGCCTGAATATTCTGCACGAGGGCAATCAGACCGAACTGCTGGAGAGCGGCCCGCAGATCGCCCCGGCCGAGCTCGAAGCCTTTACGGCCAAGTTTGCCGAGCTTGCCGCCAAGGCAGATGTCGTGACGCTTTCGGGCTCGCTGCCGCGTGGCGTCGATGCAGGCTACTATGCCGAGCTCGTCAAGATTGCCGAGGAGGCGGGCGCCAAGGTACTGCTCGACACCTCGGGTGCATCGCTGGAAGCCGCGCTGGAGTCCGACGCTAAGCCCGAGCTCGTAAAGCCCAACCTGACCGAGATTAACGGCCTGCTGGGTACGTCCTTTACGACCGATGATGTCGATGCCCTGCGCGAGGCGCTTGCCGCCGATGGCCGCTTTGCCGGCATTCCCTGGGTTGTCGTTTCGATGGGCGCTGCCGGTTCGGTGGGCTTCCATGAGGGTCGCGCGTTCCGCGCCAAGACGCCCGCGATTGCGGCTGTGAACGCGACGGGTTCCGGCGACTCGACCATCGCCGGCTTTGCGCATGCCATTGCGGCTGGTGCCGACGACGTCACGGTGCTCAAGACCGCCAATACCTGCGGCAAGCTCAACGCCATGGATCCCAAGACCGGCCGCCTGGTCATGGACCGCTGGGACGAGGTCTACAACAGCGTTGAAGTAACGGAGCTGTAGAGTTACGGCGTTGAGTTACGGCGTTTTACCAAACGCCGTAACCAGCCGACGCTGCGCGGGCCGCATTTGGACAATCTGACGTTCAACTTCAAGGGCGCGACCAGAAGGTCAGCGCCCTTTCGTTTCACGTCACCTTGTCTCAAATGCGACCCGCTCGCTGGCATTGCCAAGACATCGGCGTTGCCTTGGTCGCAAGTAGTCATTGCTTCCGTCGAGCTACCCTTACACCAACAAAACGGCGCCCGTCGGCGATGTTGCCGGCGGGCGCCGTGGTCGTGTAGGCGCTATTTGTTAAGTGCGTGCGTTCGAGCTCGCGTGCTACAGCGAGTCGATGAAGCGCTGCTGGGCGGCGCGGCCGGCTTCGTCCCACTTAAAGACGCCGGCGTTGTCGAGCACGTGGCCAAACACCACGCCGACCTCCTCGTGCAGGATATCGATGGCGTTGTCGGCCGTAAGCTCGTCGGAACGGCGGACATAGACATCCTCGGCCCACGCGGCATGGTTGCGGCAAAGATCATCGCCCTCGAGCGCGCCGGCAAGGTCGTAGCTGGCATCCGCCTTGGCCGCCAGCAGGTGCTCGCGGACAGCGCCGAGCTCGGGAACCAGGCGCGGCGGAAGAATGGCCAGGCCCATAACCTCGATCAGGCCGATGTTCTCCTTCTTAATGTGGTGATACTCGGCATGCGGGTGGAAAACGCCCAGCGGATGCTCGTCGGTCGTGATGTTGCAGCGAAGCGCCAGGTAGGCCTCGTAAATCTCGCCGCCGGCATTGCCGCGGGAGTCGACGCGGCGGATGACGGGCGTCACGGTGTTGTGCGCCACGCCGTCGGCTGTGTGCGCGATGACGCCCACCGACTCATCGGTCCACTCGCGCCAGGCGAGGATGATCTTCTCGGCGGCGTCGAGCAGCTGGGCGCGGTCGTGCGAGCGCAGTCGCAGCACCGAGAGCGGCCACCGCAGCACGGTACCGCTGACCTGGTCAAAACCGGGCACGCTAAACTGCAAGACCTCGGCGGCATGCATCATGGGGAACTCGTGTGCGCCACCCTGGAAGTGGTCGTGCGACAGAATCGAGCCGCCCACGATGGGCAGGTCGGCGTTGGAGCCGATAAAGTAGTGCGGGAACAGGTCCACAAAGTCGAGCAAACAGGAGAGGCTCTTGCGATCCACGTGCATCGGACGATGCTCGGAGCTCATGGCAATGCAATGCTCGTTAAAGTACGCGTACGGGCTGTACTGGAAGCCCCAGCGCTCGCCGTCGAGCTGGATGGGGATAACGCGCAGATTCTGGCGGGCGGGGTGAGCGCCGCCGTCGGCTGCGGCGGAGCGTCCGGGGTAGCCCTCGTTTTCGATGCAGAGCTGACAGGCGGGATACTTCTCGCCCGTGTTTTTGGCGGCACCGGCTGCGGCAATATCGCGCGGGTCCTTTTCGGGCTTTGACAGGTTGATGGTGATCTCCAGGTCACCCCAGTTGGTGGAAGTGCTCCATTTGATGTTGCGCGCGATGGCGGCGCGGCGCACGTAACCGGCGTCACAGCACAGGCCGTAGAACCAGTCGGTCGCGGCGCGGGGCTCGTTGACGCCCATGCGGCCGTTGAATTCCTCGTTTACAACCGAAGGTCTCGGCATCAGCGCGCCCATGATGCGCATGGCGATGCGGTCGCGGCCCGATGCCGTGTCCTCGGCGGCACCGCTGACAACGGCGACCTCGGAAAGCGCGGCAAGCGTGCCCTCCAGGTCAAAATTGGGGAGCGTATCGGGGTGCAAGAGCGAGAGCTTCTCGTTCTGCAGCGCCCAGGTCATGTTGAGCGCGGGGCCCGTGGCGCCTATGCACTCCAGAATGGTGTTGTATGCCCAGATGCGATCGTCCTGACCGATCATCGATCGGTGGATAGCGTATTCGATCAGGTTCTGCGCGGCCTCGCGCACGTCAGTCATTACAGCCATGCCGCGTAAGCCCCCTTGTCAGAGATGGCGTAGTGACGGGCAGAGCCCTTGCCCAGCCAGCCGTTCATCTTGGTAATGAAGGTGTCGACCAGATCGAGCGGCACAAAGGCCTGGATGGTGCCACCAAAGCCGCCGCCGTGGATGCGGACGGCGCCGCGGCCGTCAAGCACATGCTCGGCAAGAGCAAGCGCGTACATGGAAGGTTGCTCGGCACCCAGTTTGGCAACAACGTTCTGCAGGTACATGGCAGAGCTGGCGCCGGACTCGCGCGTCAGGACCAGGAACTGGTCAATGTCACCGGCGTTCAGGGCCGCCCAGCGCTTATCGACCAGGCCGTTCTCGTACCAGTAGTGAACGGCGCGCAGGCAGGCACGGTCGCCCAGCTTGGCGCGCAGCTCGGGGAGCTTGGCGTCAAAATCGGCAACGTTTACCTCGCACAGGCGTGCCTTGCCAAACTCGGCGGCGACGTCTTGCATCTCGCGCGGAACGGCGGCGTAGTCGTCGGTGGCTGCCACGTGGTCGGCGCCGACCTTAACGAGCACGAGCGCATAACCGTGATCCTCAAAGTTGAGCTCGAGCTTCTGGGTTTTAGGCTGAGCCTGGTCCTCAAAGTCCATGTAGGCGAGGCCGCCCAGGCACACAGCGGCCTGGTCCATCAGACCGCAGGGCTTGCCGTAATAGTTGTTCTCGGTGCGCTGGCTCATCTGGGCGAGCGCGACGGGCTCGATGGCGGGTGCTCCCCAGAGCGTCTCCATGGCGCGGCCGTAAGCCGCCTCGACAGCAGCGGAGCTCGAAAGGCCGCCGCCCGAGGGGACGGAGCAGGTAAAGGCAAAGTCGAAGCCCTGGGGCTCAACGCCCAGAGCAGCGATTTCGTGGGCCATGCCGCGGACGAGGCTCGCGGACGTGCCCTTCTCAGACTCCTGAACGTCTAGCGTATCGAGCGTGATCTCAAAGGTGGGATAGCCCTCGTCGGCTACGCGAACCTTGTTGGAATCGGTTGCCACGGCGATGCCGTCGACGGCGACATCGAGCGAGCCGGCGATAACGTGGCCACCCTCGTGGTCAGTGTGGTTGCCGCTGATCTCGGAGCGGCCGGGCGCGTGCACGTAGAGCACCTGGCGGTCGCCGATGGGGCCAAACTCCTCCTCGAACAGCTTGGTGAGCGTGGCGAATGTCTTTTCGTCGGGGGTGGTCATGGGAGTCCTTTCCTTGGCGCGCCCGGGTGGGTTTTGCGTCGTTATGAGTACGTTAACAACTTAAAGCGGCATGAACCAAGTGTTCACGATACCGCACGTTACGGGCTATGTTAACGTACTCATAACACATCGCTTGTCACTTTTTGAGAATCTGGTAATCGGTAGAAATACAGCCGTGAACGGTACTGCCGTATGGACTTATAAAGCAGAAGAGATGCAGATAGAAAAAGTAGAGTACGTTAACATGCGTCCGACGATAGCGGGCCTCGGCGCGGGATGTATTTCTGCCCAGGCCGGCATTCACGCTATTCAGATCTCGCAAGGGTGAAGGTGATCCTGTGGCAAGGCGCCCGTCCAACGATACAGGTACGCGTCCGGTTTCCATGGCCGACGTCGCCCGCGCTGCTGGCGTTTCGCAGCAGACGGTTTCGCGCGTCGCCAACGGCTTGCCCAACGTTAACGAACAGACGCGCCAGCGCGTGCAGGCCGCTATGCAAGAGCTCGGCTTTCGTCCGAGTTATGCCGGTCGCTCGCTGCGCGGCGGCCGTTACCATTCGGTAGGCCTATGCATCAACGATGTCACCAAGTTTGGCAACCTCTCAATGATCGACGGCATCGCCAGCGCTGCTCGCGAGCATAATTGCGCCATCACGCTGGTCGAGATGTCCAAGACCGAGGAATTCTCGCTTGCCGAGGCCACGCGTCGTATGGCCGCATTGCCGGTGGACGGCATCATCATCGGCATGAGCCGCATGGCGCCCGATTTTGAGACGTTTGATCCACTGCCGGGCATTGGCACGGTCATCGTTACCATGTATGCGCACCCGCGGGTGACCACGGTCGATTCCGACCATTACGGCTGCTCGCTATTGCTTATGGATCACCTTTTTGAGCTGGGGCACGAGCAAATTCGCTATATTGGCGGCCCGTCGTTCTCGGTTGACGAACAATTTCGTCGCGCCGGTTGGCAGGATGCACTCGAGCGTAAACACATCGAGCCGGCAGAGCCGCTCGAGGGAGACTGGTCTGCCAACAGCGGTTACGAGGCCGGTAGGTATCTGGCCGAACACGACCGCACCATGACGGCGATTTATGCGGCAAACGATCAGATGGCAAATGGCGCGATTGCCGCGCTGCGTGATAGCGGCCTGCGCGTGCCCGAGGACGTGAGCGTGGTGGGCGTCGACGATTCGCTCGATGATTTTGTGGCACACAACGAGCTCACGACCGTGCGATTCGATTTACATCAGCGTGGACGCGAGGTATTCGAGCATGCGGTTCCCGAGGCGGGTACGGCGGGCAAAACCGTTGCCATTCGTATTCCCGGCCAGCTCATTATTCGACATAGCACGGCGATACCGCGCGCATAGTTTGTGCAGGTCAACGGCGGTATATTCCGCCTCAATAACAATCGGTAAGGATGCTGACGGATAGCCGTGGCTATGAAGGCGAGTGCTATGATAGACGGGTTCTTTTGTCTATCTAGGAGGCTTTGCCTGATGGAGATCACCAAGGATATCCGCTACATCGGTGTCGACGATCGCGACATTGACCTGTTCGAGGGCCAGTACGACGTGTCCGAGAACGGCATGGCATACAACAGCTATGTTATCTTGGGCGAAAAGATCGCTGTCGCCGATTCAGTCGACGGCGGTTTTGTTGACGAGTGGCTCGGCAACCTCGAGGCCGTGCTCGATGGACGTACGCCCGACTACCTGGTCGTCCATCACATGGAGCCCGATCACTCCGCCGGTATCGCCGCCTTTATGGAGCGCTATCCCCAGGCACAGATTGTGGCCAGCATGGGCGCCTTTCGCATGATGGTCAACTACTTTGGCACCGACTACCCCGAGCGCAAGATGGTCGTCAAAGAGGGCGACGTGCTCGATCTGGGCGGTCACAGCCTAACGTTTGTCGGCGCTCCCAACGTTCACTGGCCCGAGGTGATCTTCTCCTACGAGTCTACCGACAAGGTGCTCTTTAGTGCCGACGGCTTTGGCAAGTTCGGCGCCAACGACATCGAGGACCCGGAAGGCTGGGCTTGCGAAGCGCGCCGCTACTACTTTGGCATCGTCGGTAAGTTCGGCAAATTCGTGCAGACCGTGCTCAAGAAGGCCGCCGACCTGGACATCCAGATCATCTGTCCGCTCCACGGCCCTGTACTGACCGAGAACCTGGGCTATTACCTCGACACCTATAACACCTGGTCGAGCTATCAGCCCGAGGACGAGGGCATCACGATTGCCTATGCGAGCGTGTACGGCCATCTGAAGGCTGCCGTTGAGGAGCTCGCATCTGCTCTCGAGGCCCGCGGCCAGAAGGTCTCCGTCTTTGACCTGGCTCGCGATGATATGGCCGAGGCCGTTGAGGATGCGTTCCGCTATGACCGTCTGGTGCTCGCCTCCATCACCTATCAGGGCGAGATCTTCCCGTTCATGAGCACCTTTATCCACACGCTTGCCGAGCACGCCTATCAGAACCGTACGGTGGCGCTCGTTGAGGCCGGCTCCTGGGCGCCCACCGCTGCCAAGGTTATGACCAAGGAGCTCGAGGGCATGAAGGACATCACCCTGACGCAGAACAAGGTGACTGTCCTGGGTTCGCTCAACGACGCCTCGCGCGCTCAGATCGAGGCCCTCGCCGACGAGCTTTCCAAGTAGCGACACATTCACTTTTGACGCTCAACCATCACAACCACCACAAAGGGGACAGGCACCTTTGTGGTGGTTTTTGTTTAAGCGCCGGCGATGATGAGGACTGGACGTGCGCTGTCGGTGGCCTCGGCGATTGAGGTGGCGACGGAATGATCGGGGTCACGGTCCATCACGATGGCGTCGACATCGGTCAGCTCGGCAAAGCGGTACATGCCGCGTCCGTTAACCTTGCTGGCGTCCATGAGGGCGACGCTTTGATGGGCCGCGGCGATCATAGCCGTTTTAGTCTCGGCCATCTGGGGAAAGTCGGTCGTAAAGCCGCAGCTGGAGACAAAGGCGCCGGGGCACATGACGGCCAGATCGGCATGGACCATTTGGAGCGCCTGCATAGTGAGCGGTCCGTACAAATAACGATGGCCTTTGCGCAACGCCCCGCCCAGCATGACGACATCGACCGAGGGCATGCTCTCGTCGATGTAATCGGCAATGGTAATGTCGGCCGTGATGACGGTGATGCCGTTGCGCTGGTCGAGGAGCCGAACGAACTCGAGCGCCGTGGTGCCCGAGTCGACGAGCAGCGTGTCGCCGTCATTGACGAGCTCGATGGCGCTTTGCGCGATGGCTTGCTTGGCGGCGACGTTGACATTGATGCGGCGATCCTGCGTGGAGACGGTCAGGCGTTTGTGGAGCGATACGGCACCGCCATGCGTGCGGCGCAGCTTGCCTGCTTCGGCGAGCGCGTCCAGGTCGGCGCGGGCGGTGACGGAGGACACGCCAAAGGTCTGGGCGATTTCTGCTACCTGCACCGAGGCATTATGATCGAGCATCTCCATGATGGCGGAACGACGCTCGTCGGCGAAAGCTCGGGTTGTTGCGTGGGCCATATCTGCTCCATCATCGTCTGAAATTTGCAGGAATTGTGTTGACTCTATTTTCGTTCATTTTCTTTTTGAGTAAGAAAATACCTTTCGATTACTTATCTTTTCTATAAAAGAAAGACGCTGAACGCCAAAAATTCAATATCGAACATGTTCACTCGGCTCAAATTTCTTCCGTTTGCTTTTCAAAAATGACTGTATTGACCTGCATGGGCTCAATATCTCGCACGTGCAAAGCTGCTGAATTTCATACAATGAGCGCAGCAAAACGCAAGGTAAAACGCCTTGTGAACAACTACGCCCGATGTCCAGATGCGGGCGAGGGAGAGGAGCAAACGCTCATGGCACTTGTTACCACCGAAAAGATGCTCAAGGACGCTCAGGCCGGCCATTACGCCGTTGGCGCGTTCAACGTCGAGAACCTCGAGTTTGTTATGGCCGTTCTGGCCGCTGCCGAGGAGACCAAGTCCCCCGTCATCATGCAGACCACCCCGGGCACCATCAAGACCGCTGGTCTGGACTACTTCTACGGCATGGTCAAGGCTGCCGCCGAGCGCGCTTCCGTGCCCGTCGCTCTGCACCTCGATCACGGCGATGGCTATGACCGCTGCATGCAGGCTTTCCGCACTGGCTACACCTCTGTCATGATCGACGGTTCGCACGAGTCCTTCGAGGACAACATCGCCCTGACCAAGTCCGTCGCCGACGCTGGCCGCGCCATGGGTGTGCCCGTCGAGGCCGAGCTTGGCAAGGTTGGCGGCAAGGAGGACGACGGTCCCGCGGTTGAGGGCGAGAGCCCCTACACCGATCCGGCCGAGGCCAAGGAGTTCGTCGAGCGCACCGGCTGCACCTCGCTGGCCATTGGCGTTGGCACCAGCCACGGCGTGTACACGAGCGATCCTCACATCGAGCAGTCCGTGGTCAAGGCCATCCGCGACGCCGTCGACGTGCCGCTGGTTCTGCACGGCACTTCCGGTGTGCCCGATGAGCAGGTCGCCGAGGCCGTGAAGAACGGCATCTGCAAGGTCAACTACGCCACCGAGCTGCGTCAGGCCTACACCAAGGGCTTCATGGCCTACATGGCCGAGAACCCTGCCTGCTTCGATCCCAAGAAGCCGGCCAAGGAGGGCATGTGTGAGATCACCGAGCTGGTTAAGATCCGCATGACCAACCTTAACTCTGTGGGCAAAGCAGAGTAACAGCAAGGGTACTCTGATCCCACCGGACGGTTTGGGCGGGTCCCGTACTTAGTTTCCAAAACGTCCTCGCGCATGAAGGCCCCCGTTGTCTCGCTTCTACGAAGCGTTGGCAACGGGGGCCTTCGCGCTGCGGAATGATTTTGGAAACTAAGTACGGGACCCGCCCAAACCGTCCTGCTCAATCGCCCTTGTGGCGTTGGGGCTGAAGGGGTGGGGCGCGAGGGGCGCTTTGTTGGTGGGGGGCTAGTATGCCCGGGCTTGGTTGGGGAAGGTTTTGTCTAGGGATGCTTGGAGCTTTTCGAAGGATGCTCGCAGGTTGAGTTCCTGGTCGGTTGAGCGTTTGGCTTTTGTGGTGGGGGAGTCGAGGAGGCCGTTTCTCTGTGTCGGGGGGAAGGAGAAAAGGTTTGCATGATTTAGGGATGGCTGCTGTGCTGCGTCGTTGGAAGAATGCATGCTTATGCGGCCTCCTCGATGTCCACCAAAAGGTTGCGCACGGGGTGTGCTGCTAGGTCCCGTGCGTTGGCAGTATTATGCCGCGGCTTCTGCAAAGAAGCGCTAAAGAAAGGCTTAACCTGGTTTGGTGTTACGATGAAGCTGCAGGTCAGAGGTATCGAATAACACTTTTGAAAGGTTTTGGGCTTAAGGGCTTTCTAAGGTTTGTGGCGCGGATGTGGCTCGCCTGTGTGGGGCGTGTGGATGGCTCGTTCCTAGCGCTGCGGCTCTGCGGCGCGCACCTGCTCGATGACCTTTTCCATGGTGGCGTCGATGCGGTCCTTTTTGAGCTCGCATTCCCAGATGGTTATGGGTGTCCAGCCCATTTGAGTGAGTGCCGCCACGGCAGCGCGGTCGCGCTCGACGTTGCGACGGAACTTTGCCTCCCAAAACTCAACGTTGCGCTTGGGCTTGCTAGGGTTGCACTTGGGGCAGCGGTGCCAAAAGCAACCGTTGACGAAGATGGCGATCTTGCGCCCGGGAAAGGCGATGTCGGGTTTGCCGGGAACCTTCCATTCCAAGCGATAGCCCGTAAGGCCCGCGGCGCGCAGGCGCTGACGTACGAGCAGCTCGGGTTTGGTGTTTGCACGCTTGTTGCCCTTCATGGACTTTTTTATAGCGGCGCGACGGCGGACCAGTTCGCGCTCGTCGGCGGAAAGGTCCGAGGTATCGATGCCGTCGAGCAGACCGGGCTTGGGGCGCTTCTTGCTGCGGCGCTTAGGTGCGCGCTTGGGCTTGGAAGCGGGCTCGTCGGTCGTGGTGGCCTCGGCGTCGTTGGCAGTGCTGTTGGCCTCGAGCCGATTTTCCTTCAGCTCAATCAGGGCATCAATGAGCCCCTTGTCGGCGGGCATCCACTCAACAGTGGCAAGCGAGGTGCGCGGAATCCAGCGGATATCGAGCTGGCGGTCGTGCTTCTGGGGCTCATCGGATTCTTTAGCCAGCGAGCAGTAGTAACACTCCATTGAGAGATGAAAATCGGGGTAGTCATACTCAACGGTGTAAAAATCGCGCAGGTTGGTGACTTTTACCTGCAGCTCTTCCATGAGCTCGCGGCGTACGGCGTCCTCGGGCGTCTCGCCGCGCATGAGCTTGCCACCGGGGAACTCCCAAAGTCCCTGCATGTCGCCGTAGCCGCGCTGTACGGCAAGCAGCTCATCGGATCCTTCCTTGCGAATGATTCCAGCAGCAACATGAACAGTCTTCAACAGGAGTCCTCTCTCAACATCAACAAGTGGCAGGGTAGTCTTTTTGGGACGGGGCTTTTTTAGCTGCCCTATGTCAAATGCGGCCTCATGCTTCGAAGGTTTCAGATGGGGTAGCTAAAAAAGCCCCGTCCCAAAAAGACTACCCCTACCTTACACAACGGTAAGGCAAGCGTAAGCCATATCGATGGTAGCCGACTCGTCTTCTTGCGACTATAGATGCCGTAGACTAATCGCAAGAAAGGACTCGGTATGCAAACCACGCACATGGCGACCCCGGTACTGGAGGTCGCGCATCTCGAAAAGGTATATGGAGCGCTGGGCAACGTGACCCGCGCGCTCAACGACGTCAGCTTTACCGTCAACCGCGGCGAATTTGTTGGCATCATGGGCGCTTCGGGCTCGGGCAAGTCGACGTTGCTCAACTGCGTGTCGACCATCGATAGCGCCACAAGTGGCACGATCCGCATCAACGGGCAGGATGTAACACGCATGAAGCAGGCTAAGCTTTCGCAGTTCCGCCGCGAGGAGCTCGGCTTTATCTTCCAGGACTCCAACCTGCTCGATACGCTCACGGCACGCGAGAACATCGCCCTGCCGCTCACCATCGCCCGCACAAACTCGGCAGAGATCTCGACCCGCGTGCAGGACGTGGCAGCGCGCCTCTCCATCAGTCAGGTGCTCGACAAGTATCCCTACCAGATGTCCGGCGGTCAGCAGCAGCGCGTTGCCGCGTCCCGCGCGCTCGTCACCGACCCCACCATGATCATGGCCGACGAGCCCACCGGCGCCCTCGATTCCAAGAGCGCCCGTCTGCTGCTCGAGAGCCTGGAGGCCCTTAACCGCCGCCTGCGCGCCACGGTGCTCATGGTCACGCACGACAGCTTTGCCGCCAGCTACACGAGTCGTGTGCTGTTTATTCGCGACGGCAAGATCTTCACTGAGCTGCGCCGCGGCGACACCGACCGTCGCGAGTTCTTCGACCGCATTATGGAGGTCGTTGCCATGATGGGCGGTGAGGGCTCCGATGCTCTGTAAACTCGCTTGGGGCAACGTCCGCCGCGCCGGCCGCGACTACCTCGTCTACCTTTTGACGCTCACCCTGGGTGTCACGGTCTTCTATGCCTTTAACACCATCTCGATGCAGGTCGACATCGCCGGAATCGATGAAAAGGGCTTGGCGCAGGTAATGGGCAGCATGCTCGGCGATCTGACGTACTTTTTGGCCGGTGTCATGGCCTTTTTGATGGTGTATGCCAATAACTTCATCATGAAACGCCGCAAGAAGGAGTTTGGCCTGTACCAGGTGCTCGGCATGGGGCGCGGGCGCGTCGCCACGATCATGGCGCTCGAGACGGTGATCGTCTCGGTTGTGGCCTTTGTCGCCGGCATTGTGCTGGGTGTGGGACTCTCCCAGCTCATGACGTTCTTTACGGCCTCGCTCTTTAAGACACAGATCGCCAATTTCCACTTCTTTTTCTCGGTGCATGCGTTCAACCTGACCCTTGCCTGCATGCTCGTGATGTTTGTGCTCACGCTACTGCTGAACCTTCGCGCCGTGCGTCGTACCAAACTCATCGAGCTTATGGGTGCCGAGCGTCGCAACGAGAGCATCAAGACGCGCAACCCCTGGATCGCGATTGCCATCTTTGCTGTGGGCGTGGTGCTTGTGGGCGTGGCCTATTACCGTCTGCTACGTGATGGGTTCCCGCTAACCGCGACGGACAGCAAGCTGCAAGAGGCCATGAACCAGTTTGGCATAACGACCGCTATGGTTACCGTGGGCACCTTTGCCCTGTTCTGGGGACTCTCGGGCATGCTCATCAAGCTGCTGCAGAGCCTGCGCAGCGTGTATTGGCGCGGCCTCAACATGTTTACCGTGCGCCAGCTTGCGGCCAAGGTCAACACGGTGTGCTTTTCGATGGGCGTCATCGCGATGCTCCTGTTTTTGGCCATCACCTCGGTGACGTGCGGTATGTCGATTGCCAACGTGATGAACGAAAACCTGGAGCGCTATAACCCTGTTGACGTGTCTCAGACGTATGTCTATTACACGCCCGATACGCTCGACTACTACAAAGAGTACGTCAATCCGTCTGAAGCCGATCGCATGGTGCTGGCCGATAGTACGGTCGATTTGTACTCCGCATGGCACGGCGATCCATGGCACGGCGATCGTAAGGGCAAGTCGGCGGACAACAACGACGAGACCGGCAAGAAGGTCAATATCGCCGATGTTGCCGGTGAGCATGTGCAGATCGATTCGTATCTGAGTTACCCGTTTGGTGGTTCGGATCCTTCGGTGACCCCAAGTGAGATGTGCAAGATCATGGGCGAAAAGCTTCCCAAGGCGTTCGGGGGTAGCAATGCCGATGCGATGGGTCTGTTTGTGACGCCGGCGAGCCAGTACAACAAACTGCGTCAGATGATGGGCGAGGAGCCGGTGCACATCGGTCACGACCAGTATCTGCTCACGTGTGATATGGGCGGCGAGCTGGTCGACCTGTACACCAAGTATATGGCTGGCGGCCATGCCCTTACCTTGGGCGGGCATACGCTCAAGCCCGCAACCGATAAGTCGGACGAAGATACGGCGGCCATCGCCAACTCGGCGATGGGCAGTAATCCGGGTACCGTCGTCGTTGCCGACGAGCTGTTGTCCCAACTTAATCTGCAGCCGTATTCCAGTAGCCTGCTCGTTAACTACAAACAGGGGATGGATACGACCGAGGCAGACGAGAGCATTAAATACACTGTGCTCGACAATCTGCTCGTTGACGGCAAGGAGTCGGGGTCGTGGGGAACCTTCATCACACGCTCCGAGATGTACACGCAAGCAGCGCAAATGAACGGTCTTATTAGCTACCTAGCCATCTACATCGGCTTTGTATTGGTCGTTGCATGCGCGGCGATTCTGTCGATCCAGCAACTCTCCAACGTGGCCGACGGCAACCGCAGCTATCGTGTGCTGGCACAGATCGGCTGTGAGGACCGCAAGATTTGCCATTCGGTGATGGCGCAGCAAGCGGTATTCTTCCTGTTCCCGCTGGCAGTGGGCCTGGCGCACTCCTTTGTGGCACTTAAGGTGATCATCGAGCTGGTGAGCATTTTCGGAAATATGAGCATCGGCGGCACCGTGGGCCTCACCTGTGCAATCTTCCTGGCAGCATACGGTGGCTACTTCCTGGTGACCTATCTCATGAGCACCGGCATGGTACAAGCTGCCATCGCCACCCGTTACAGCGAGTAACAAGCGGGCAAAATCGTCGCAAAATCAGAGGCGTATGACCGCCGCGAAGGGACCAGGGGCCCTTTCGCGGCGGTTTTTGCCAATCTGGTGCGTCTTAGATACAAGTGAGTAGACTATTTTGAACCTGTCAAGCACATCGCGACAAATGCTCAATAAAACCGCAGGTCAGAGCCGTGGCGTTTTGGGGCGTGCTTGGCTTCCTGCAAAAAGTCTACTCACTTGGTTTTTCTGCTAGAAGACCGCCACGAGGGAAGGCAACTCCCCCGGGTAGTCGTTGGGGACGTTCTTAAACGACTAGTCAAACAAGAACGTCCCCAATGACTACTTTGCGGGCAGCTAAAAGAGCCCCATCCTAAATTAGCTGCCCCGCCAACACCGCAGCTAGAGCAAAAGCCAGACACTATGACCCAATCCGAGGGCACTAAAAAGATAGGAGCCCCCGCTCGTGA
>CABUQG010000016.1 GCA_902493535.1 uncultured Collinsella sp.
CCCTCCCGTCTCCTGCGCCCCTCCCGGAACTGTCCACATCAGTGTAGCCAATCCAAGATGCACCGCCGTGAGCGGGGAGCGCGCCAGGCGCAGGGCCTCGGAGAGCAGGGCCCGCGGGAGAGTCATGCGCGGCGTCGGGTCGGAGAGTCGTGTCATGGCCATCACCTCTCCTCGGAGCGCGCGAACCAGGCCGCACCCGCCGCCGTGAGCGCGGCGAACGCGAGCGCGCAGACCGCAAGGCCCGCCAGTGTGAGCATGCCGTCCGCCGTGAGCGCCCCGCCGAGCGCCATGTCCGCCGCGAGTGGCTCGCCGCTCGGCAGCACGGGGATGAAGCTCGTGGGGATGACCATGCTCGCCGACGGCGGAAAGAGCTGCGGCAGCGGCACCAGCGACCAGGCGAACCCACCCACGAGCTGCGCGGCGAGCGGGCAGAAGATGCCCGCGAGCATGCCGAGCCGCGCCGTGAGGAAGAGCCCTGCGGGGATCATCCACGCCGCGGTCACCGTGTTGGCGAGCGCGCAGAGGAGCATCGTGAGCGTGCCCGCGGCCGTGAGGCCCTGCGAGGAGAACGCCGAGCCCGCGAGGTAGATTCCGAAGACCACGAGGTTCGAGAGCGTGCAGAGCGCGAGGCACCAGAGCGCCTTGGCCCACCAGGCGCGCCCGAGCGGGAAGCCCAGGCCTAGAAGCCCCCGCATCCGCGTGCGCGCGTCCGCCCGCGCGACGCAAGCCACCACGAGCGAGAGAGACACGGGCAGGAAGAGCGCATACCAGTAGTTCCACGCGCTGAAGATCTGCACGCCCCGGTAGGGCATCGCGCCGAGCAGCGGCATCGGCAGCGCCATGAGCACGGCCAGGCGAACCGGTGCCGCGTGGCGCGACTTCAGGGCCTCAGCGCGCAGGGCCGCGAGCAGGCCGCCTTTCTCGCCCGTCATGCCGCCACCTCCCCGCGCGCTCGACGCCCCTCCCGGCAGACGCTCATGAAGAGTTCCTCGAGGTCCTGCCCGGGCCGAAGCGCATCCTCGTAGGCGAGGCGCCCCCCGTAGATGATGCCGATGGTGTCAGCCATCTGCTGCATCTCGGAGAGGATGTGGCTCGAGACGATCACCGTCGTACCCGCCGCCGCGAAGCCGCGGATCTGGTCGCGCAGCTCCTCGATGCCGATGGGGTCGAGGCCGTTGGTGGGCTCGTCGAGCACGAGCAGGCGTGGCCGAGCGATCAGCGCCAGCGCGAGCCCCAGGCGCTGCCGCATGCCCATCGAGAAGCGCCCGGCGCGTTTCTTCCCGGTGTCCGCGAGGTCCACGGCGGCGAGCACCTCATCTACGCGGCTCTCGGGAAGGCCCAGCAGCGTGGTGCGCACGCGCAGGTTCTCGCGCGCGGTGAGGTTGGGGTAGAGCGGCGCCTCCTCGATGAGGCTGCCGATTGCGTAGAGGTCCTCGCGGCGCCAGGCGTGCCCGGCAAAGAGGATCTCCCCGGCCGTCGGCCGCAGCATCCCGCAGATCATCTTGAGCGTCGTCGACTTGCCGGCGCCGTTGGGGCCGAGCAGCCCGTACACCTCGCCCTCGCGGATATGAAGGCTCACGTCGGCCACGGCGTCCTGCGCCTGGTCGCCGCGGCCGAAGCGCTTGGTGAGCCCACGCGTCTCGAGCATGTAACCCATGGGTTTATCCTTTCTCTTCCGGGCGCGCGGGCCGAGCCACCGTGCCCGCGCGCCTTACCTTTCGGGTTCACCATCCATGATGGGGCGCGTTTCTAACGAAGCCGTAACGGCCGTTGGGCTCTTTTGGCGCCAGCCCTTCATGACCTGTACGCCACTCATGGTATGTTTATCGCGATAACAAGGGCGGAGGTGCCCGTGGCACGCAATAAGTACCCGGAGGAGACGGTCGAGAAGATTCTCGACGTTGCCGAGCGGCTCCTCGTGGAGCGCGGCTACGAGCACACCACGATGATCTGAAGAGCAATACGCTAAACCGAAAAAGATAATCGAAGCCGCGCCTGTGGACTTATCGAGGGTCGAGATTCCCGCCCCATCCATCGGCACCCAGCAGAAGGTCGTCGACATCTTCGACCGCTTCGACACCCTAACGAAATCGCTCACCGACGGTAGGATAAACCCCATGAATATATGAATTGACCTGCTGACTCCAATGAAGATTGGAGGGTAACTGCCAGGGGTGACGGCCCAGCGAGTGTTATTTTGCGAGCCAGGCGCATCGAAAGCGACCTTTCGTGGTATAAACTACTTGCCGGAAGCCGCGGCTTTCAGAGTACGGCTTACGTGTACGTTTAACCTCCGTGGGCGACGGGGTGCCGCAAGGCGTAGAATATCGCCCACCCGTAGGGGCCTGCAGCGATGCGGGCCCCGCTTCGTATGAAGGGGGCGTAACCGATGAAGATCGTATCCATCTCCCAGGACTTCTTCGACCTCGTCGATGGCGACCGTGAGCTCATGCTAAGCGCGACAGCCCCTGTATCGTGGTGGTGAGGCTGCGTTTCCGCGGAAAGCGCAGGGACTTCGCCGTGCCGCTGCGTTCCAACATCGCCCCCAACGTGCCCAAAGACCAATACTTTGCACTGCCACCCCGCCCCATGACGCGCCCCGGCTGCCGCCACGGCATCTACTACATCAAGATGTTCCCCATAACCAAGGCCTACCAGCGCCGCTTCAGGACCGAGGGCTCGGCCTACTACGAGACGCTCCAGCGCATCATCGACGGCAACACCAAGCGCATTGTCTCCGAGTGCCAGGCATACCTCGACCGCTACGAGCGCGAGGGAAGGCCTCGCTTTGCCGTCGACATCGACCGCATCGTGGGACTGCTGGAGGGCGAGAAGTAGGGCATCTCGGCTCAGTCTCGAGCCATGCGGAGTCGCTCCGCATTTTTGAACGCCGCGTGTGCGTCCCAAATACTTGAGAAACAAGCTGTGAAGTGCGGTGGCGCGCCCGTGCCCGTGCATAGCCGTCACCATCAGCGTCTACGCGGCGTCGGCTTCAAGTGGAACTGGCGCCGCTGCTGTATATGGTTTGCCTTGCTGCAAATAGCGATCAATGCCCGCGATGTTTCTGCTTGCGCTTCAGTTTTCTCTGTTCGTAGCGCGCATCAGCCTTTTCCACACGGCGTCGGCTTCTTGCTTGAGCCGACTCCCGCTTCATCGCTTCCCGCTGTGCCGCGAGCGCCTGTTGTGCCTTGGTGCTCACCGCGGGCCGTTTAAGGGCTTTCGCTGCCTCGAGAGCGCGCCGCTTGGGGTTCTTCGCGGGCTTGCTTGTTTCAGTGGCCTTGTCGCCGAAGAACGAGAGCTTCTCCCATTCGCTTGTAACGAATCGCAGAATCTCCTCATCGGACGGCTCCGCGCCGAAGACGATGCGGGCGACGCCATACCTTCCGCCCTCGACGTGCTCCGCCAGCCCGACCCAGAATTGACCGTCGTGATATACGGTCAGGGTGGACGACACGCTGATCTGCATGGTTGGTTCCTCCTTTATGTAGATGACCATGCAGAGAAGGGACAACCAAGGAGGCAGGTTACTGATGCGGACTAGCGCACGCCCACGACTACCCGACGGGGACTGTGTTTTCATCTCTGGCGGTTGGATTGTAGCACGTGCGAATGCGCCCGGCATCGCTGCCGGCATGCTGTGATTGGGGTCGGAATTTCGAATTCTCGATAATATGCCTACGTGCATCGCCCCTCAGTTTCGGAACTTAAAAACATCTCGAGTTTCGAAACCGAGAGGGAGCTCGCGCCGCTGCTGTCCGTCAGGGATGCGTTCCCGAAGGTTCTCATCGCCCACACGAGGCATGAACCCTATACCCGGGATGGTGTTCTCGTGCTGGACCTCGCGAGGTGGCTGCTCGGCAAGCAGGAGTTCTGAGCGTCATACGGGGATATCGCGGGATTCTGCCGGATAAGAAAAAGCCGAGGGAAACGTCCCGGCACCTGGAAGCCCACCTGGCGGAAAATCAAATAGCCTCCGAACCTTATGGTTCGGAGGCCTTCTTTTTGCACTCCTACCCGAATAGGACTCCTTGCCAAAGCCCTTTGAGCATCGGGCGGCATTATCGAGCATGGGCGTTATCGTAGGTATCTTTGATTTCTTCCGGCAAATTGTCGGGAATCAGCGCCTTCACTCTATCCTCGTTGCCATCTTTGATCGCCTGCTCGTAGTACCAGCATTTGAACTTCAACATGTCCAGCGCGCGGTTCATCTTCGCAATCTCCGACTCCATGTGGGCCTTTCGCTCCTCGAACATGGCCTTGCGCTCGGGATATGTCGATGGGCCCTCCGCACACCATTCCATGAACAGACGGATGTCCTTGATCTCCATCCCAGCCTTCTTCAGGCATTCGATGACCCGAAGCGCCTCGAGTTCCGTATCGCCGAATCGGCGAATGCCGGACGTCCGCTCCAGCCCCGGGAACAATCCCTGCTTATCGTAATAACGCAGCGTGGAAATGGGCAGACCGAACATCTCCGCTACCTGTCCGATTGTGTACATGGCCCTTCCGGATAAATCTCGAATTCATTCCTTGACCTAAAGTCAGGTTTAGGTATTACCTTCATTCTCGTCAATATTAATTGGGAGCGCAAGGGGTGTTCAGTAATCGCCGGTCACCCCGCCCTTGAGCAGGCGCGACGAATGGACATGGGAGTCTAGACGCGGCTTAGCTGCGCGGAAGCAGTTTTGTACTCAAAACCATCGACAGGAGGAATCAAACATGACGATTAAACAGACGGCGGGCAGAGATGCCCTGGGGGATTTTGCCCCTAAATTCGCACAGCTCAATGACGATGTGCTGTTCGGCGAGGTGTGGAGCCGAGAAGACAGGCTTTCCCTTCGAGACCGCAGCGTGGTGACGGTGGTTGCCTTGATGGCACAGGGGCTGACGGATTCTTCGTTCCAATACCATCTGATGTCCGCAAAGAACAATGGCGTGACCAGGGCGGAGATAGCGGAAATCCTTACGCATGTGGCGTTTTATGCGGGATGGCCCAAGGCGTGGGCGGCCTTTCGCATGGCGAAGGAGGTCTGGGCAGATGATGATGCCGCTGATGCAAGAGCTGAGCATCAAAACGAGATGGCCTTTCCTATCGGTGTCCCCAACGACGCGTTTGCGAAGTACTTTATCGGGCAAAGCTACCTCGCGTCCCTTTCCACCGAGCAGGTCGGCATTTACAACGTTACGTTCGAGCCCGGCTGCCGCAACAACTGGCATGTCCATCACGCCAAAAGCGGTGGCGGACAGATCCTCGTCTGCGTGGCCGGTCGAGGGCTTTACCAGGAATGGGGTAAACCGGCACAGGAACTGCGCCCTGGCGACGTGGTCAACATCGCTCCGGGTGTGAAACATTGGCACGGTGCGGCGCCCGACAGCTGGTTCTCCCATCTCGCGGTGGAGGTTCCGGGCGAGGAGGCCTCCAACGAGTGGTTGGAGCCCGTGGACGACGAGCAATACCTTAAAGCGACTGACAAGGAGGCTTAAACATGGAACAGTTGAATCTGACGCAGGAATGGGACAAGGTATTCCCCAAAAGCGATAAGGTTGAGCACAGCAAGGCGACCTTCCACAACCGATACGGCATCACGCTGGCGGCCGACGTCTACGTGCCAAAGAACGCGGAGGGCAAGCTGCCTGCCATCGCCGTCAGCGGTCCGTTTGGCGCGGTGAAGGAGCAAACGTCCGGCCTTTATGCGCAGAAAATGGCGGAGCTGGGCTTTTTCGCGATTGCCTTCGACCCGTCCTATACCGGCGAGAGCGGCGGTGTGCCCCGCTATGTAGCATCGCCGGACATCAACACCGAGGATTTCTGCGCAGCGGTGGATTTCCTCTCCGTGCAGAATAACGTTGACACGGAGCGCATCGGCATCATCGGCATCTGCGGTTGGGGCGGCATGGCAGTCAATGCGGCGGCCATCGACACCCGCATCAAAGCTACCGCGGCTATGACGATGTACGACATGACCCGCGTGACCGCCAATGGCTATTTTGACGCCGAGGATTCTGAGCAGGCACGCTTCGAAAAGCGGAAAGCGCTGAATGTACAGCGCACCGAGGATTATAAAAACGGCAGTTACGCGCTGGCGGGCGGCGTGGTCGATCCGCTGCCGGAGGACGCGCCGCAGTTTGTGGCGGACTATTACGCCTACTACAAGACTCCGCGAGGCTACCATCCCCGCAGCCTTGGCTCCAATGGCGGCTGGAATGTGACGTCCTCGCTGTCGTTTTTGAATATGCCGATTTTGCAATATAGCAGCGAAATCCGCTCTGCCGTGTTGCTGGTGCATGGCGAGAAGACGCACTCCCGCTATTTCAGCGAAACCGCGTACAGCAAACTGACCGGGGACAACAAGGAGCTGCTTATTATCCCTGGTGCCAGCCACACCGACCTTTACGATCAGATGGACGTCATTCCGTTTGGAAAGCTGAAAGCGTTCTTTGAGGAGTATTTGAAATAAGGCGTGCCTTGATTCAATGCCAAGTCTCCAGCAACGATTCTTCTAAAGAGTGGGAGTAGCTGAAACGAGGCGATTGAATAACTCCATACGTTTTGGTTAAAACAAAAAATATGCCGCGCGCCTGCGGCATGAAGGAGGGAGATTACTATGAATATCGTTGTATTGAGTGGTAGCCCGCGCAAGGGCGCCAATACCGACACCATGGTCGAGACGTTTGCCGAGACCGCGCGTGAGGGCGGCCATGCGGTTGAGGTCGTCCGCGTTGCCAGCAAAAAGATCGCTGGTTGTCTGGGATGCCAGTACTGCTTTACCCATGAGGGCACTTGCGTGCAGAAGGATGACATGGCCAACGTGATCGAGTCGCTGAAAGGCGCCGATATGGTTGTCTTCGCTTCGCCTATCTACTGGTTTGATATCACTGCGCAGGAGAAGGCCGCCATCGACCGCCTGTACGCCTTCGGTGCTACAGGCTTCCCGTTCACCAAGACGGCCCTTTTGCTCGATAGCCACAGCGAGGGCGTCTATGATGCGGCGATTGCTATGTATAGGGCCACATGCGCGTACTGCAAGTGGGAGGACCAGGGCATTGTCACCATTAGCGGCATGACCGAGCGCGACAGCATGGCCTCCTCGCCCAAGTTGGAAGAGGTGCGAGAGCTCGCTCGCAAGCTCGCCTAAGGACAAGAAGAACGCATGGCAATCGGTGTTGGTGGAAAATGCTTGCTATTCTTACCAAGAGGAATGCTGATTGCCATGCGTTGATGCTTCCGCGGACAATTCCGGCGTGCTAAAACGCCTTCTCGTTCAAGAATTCCCTGAACGCGGGAATGTCAAAGCCAACGAGACCACGCCCGCGCTCTCCAATGACGCCGTCCTCCAGGAGGCGGCGTTTGTATTGGCTTGCGTAGTTGCTGGCGACGCCCATGCGTTTGGCTATCTCCGAGACCCTGCTGGGGCCAGAATCGGGCAGCATCGCGAGCAAAAACTCAATGTCTTTATCGGAAAGCTTCCGATAGGTCGTTTCGAGAGAAGCCCGACGTCATGCTTCTCGAGTTGTCTGAAGACGCCATTCATGCCCGTGCGCCAGTTACCCTGAGTCTCCTGAGCATATGTCCAATCGATGCCGACTGGCTCAATCTGAACGCCGCTTATGCACGCGCGAGACTATGAGAGGCGGCTATCTGCCGCTTCTTTGGTTCGCTCGATAATATCTTCGAGCATGCCTGGCATGGCGGAGACATTTGCTGCGATCCATGGTGGCCCCTTTGCAGGTTTTGCTAGTTTTTGCAACTTTTGCTAATTTTTGCAAGTTTTGCTAACGGTTTAACATGTCTTGTGCCGCGGGATTGCAGGAGTGAAAAACGGGGATTCCTATTATTCCGACTACGTTGCAACGAGCGGGGCCCGGAGCGCGATGTTGCTGCGCTCCGGGCCCCGCTGCATTGTAAAACCATGACGGTTTGGCTGCCGTCGTCCTAGTCAAACAGACTCGGCATGTCGTTTTCTTTCATGAGGGCACCGGCGGAGGGCAGACTCTGCGCGGTGAACTTCTCGGCCGAGACGCCAGCGCCAAGGATCTCTTCGGTTGTGCCGACGGTGGTGACCGAGCGGCCCTTCTTGGCCGTGAAGGCCTGGACGCCCTGCGTGTTGGTGGTCGTCTTGGTCTTGAGCAGCGACGTGTTGAAGTTCATCAAACGATAGTCGCTCGAGACCAGCGCGATGTCGCGATCTTCCTTGAGCACCTGAGCATACAGCAGCTTGCTGCCGCCGTAGATTGCGTTCTTGAGGCGCTTGCGGTTGGTTTTGGTGACGTATCCGGCAAGTGCGACGCGCACCACACGGCCGTTTTCAAAGATAAACAGCACGTCGGCCTTGTAGTCCTCGGGGTCGATGACCCAGATGACGCTCTCGTCGGGTTCCATCTCGAGGTCGGTCGGCAGGTACGAGCCCAGCTGGGCCGACTTGGTATCCTCGAACGCCGCGACCTTGCACTTGTACACTTGGCTCTTGTTGGTAAAGACCAGCAGCTCGTGGGTGTTGGAGGACGGAAACTCGATAAAGGGTTTGTCGCCGTCCTTGTACTTGAGCGTGGTCGCCTTCTTGAGCACGCGGTCCGTCATCTTCTTAAGGTAGCCATCGCGCGAGAGCATGATGGTGACCGGGTACTCCTCAACCTCGGGCTCCAAGCTTACCTCGATAACCTCATGGGGCTCGATCCTGCCCGTGCGGCGCGGCATCACGTACTTCTTGTTGACTGCGGCCAGCTCGTCGCTGATGACCTTCTTGATGTTCTCCTCGCTGGAAAGGATCTCCTCAAGCTCGGCAATCTCGCCCTCGAGCTTGGCGATGTCCTTGGTGCGGTTGAGGATGTACTCCTCGTTGATGTTGCGGAGTTTAAGCTCGGCAACAAACTCGGCTTGGGTCTCGTCGATGTCGAAGCCGCGCATAAGGTTGGGCACGACCTCGGCTTCGAGCTTGGTACCGCGGATGATGGCGATGGCCTTGTCGATATCGAGCAGGATCGCCTCGAGGCCGTGCAGCAGGTGCAGGCGCTCGGACTTTTTGCCCAGGTCAAAGTTAATGCGGCGACGCGTGGACTCAATACGCCACTTGACCCACTCGTGCAGGATCTGGCGCACGCCCATGACACGGGGATAGCCGTCGACGAGCACGTTGAAGTTGCACGAGAACGAATCCTGCAGCGTGGTCGAGCGATAGAGCTTGGCCATAAGCTTGTCGGGGTCGACGCCGCGCTTAAGGTCGATGGCGATGCGCAAACCCGAGAGGTCGGTTTCGTCGCGGATGTCTGCGATCTCCTTGACCTTGCCCTCCTTGGAGAGCTTGACGATGCGCTCGATGATGACATCGGTCTTAGTGGTGTAGGGAATCTCGTAGACCTCGATGATGCGCTCTTCGGGAATCCAACGCCAGCGGGAGCGAATCTGGAAGCTACCCAGTCCGGTCTCGATAATCTTTTCCATTTCCTCGCGGCGGTAGATGATCTCGCCGCCGGTCGAGAAGTCGGGCATGGGCATGTACTCGAGCAGGTCGCAGTCGGGATCCTGCAGGTAGTGCATGGTGGCGGTGCAGACCTCGTTGAGGTTGAAACCGCAGATGTCGGACGCCATGGCGACGCCGATGCCCTTATTGGCTGAGACGAGGATGTTCGGGAACGTGGTGGGCAGCAGGCGCGGCTCCTTCATGGCGCCGTCGTAGCTGTCGACGAAGTCGACCGGGTCCTTGTCGATGTCCTTGAAGATCTCGGCGCTGATGGGGGAGAGCTTGGCCTCGGTATAACGCGAGGCGGCGTAGCTCAGGTCGCCCGAATAGTACTTGCCAAAGTTGCCCTTCGACTCCACGAAGGGCGCAAGCAGCGCTTCGTTGCCCGTCGCCAGACGCACCATCGTCTCGTAGATTGCGGCATCGCCGTGCGGGTTGAGCTTCATGGTCTGACCCACAATGTTGGCGCTCTTCTGGCGCTCGCCCTTGAGCAGACCCATCTTGTACATGGTGTAGAGCAGCTTGCGGTGCGAGGGCTTAAAGCCGTCGATCTCGGGGAACGCACGCGAGACGTTGACGCTCATGGCGTAGGGCATGTAGTTGACCTCGAGCGTCTGCGTAATCGGCTGATCAGTGACCTCGGAGTGCAGGCCGATGACGTTCTCGGCGTTGACCTGCTTTTTCTTTGGCTGGTTCTTCGTCTTCTTCTTTGCCACGATTTCCTCTTGAACTTCTTATGGGCCGTCGTTATCGATTTGCTGCTATTGCAGGTCCAGCTGGTCCAGATATTCCTTGCCGTGCTCGGAGATATGGCGCTTGCGGCCCGCTTCGTCGTTGCCCAGCAACAGGTTAAACATGGTCTCCATCTTGGTGACGTCCTCGGGCTCCACCTTAATCAGGCGACGCGTCTCGGGGTTCATGGTGGTGAGCCACATCATGTCCGGGTCGTTCTCGCCAAGACCCTTGGAGCGGTTGATGGAACACTTCTGGTCGCCGATCTCCTTGAGGATGCCGTTCTTTTCGAGCTCGGTGTAGGCAAAGTAGGTCTTCTCTTTGCAGTTGATCTCGTAGAGCGGAGACTCGGCGATATACACGTAGCCCTCGTCGATGAGCGTGGGCACCAGGCGGTAGAGCATGGTGAGCACGAGCGTGCGAATGTGGTAACCGTCGACGTCGGCGTCCGTACAGATGATGACCTTGTTCCAGTTGAGGTTGTCCAGGTCGAAGGCGCCAAGGTTCTTGATGCGCTTGTCTTTGATCTCCACGCCGCAGCCCAGCACGCGCATGAGGTCCATGATGATGTCGGACTTAAAGATGCGCGGATAGTCCTCCTTTAGGCAGTTGAGGATCTTGCCGCGGACGGGCATAACGCCTTGGAACTCGGCATCGCGCGAGGTGCGAATGGCGCCCGCTGCCGAGTCGCCCTCTACGATGTAGATCTCGCGACGGCTCTTGTCCTTGGAGCGGCAGTCGATGAACTTCTGCACGCGGTTGGCCATGTCGGTCTTCTGCTGCAGGTTGGTTTTGATGCTCTGACGCGTCTTCTCGGCGTTCTCGCGCGAGCGCTTGTTGATGAGCACCTGCTCCATGATCTTGTTGGCGGCGTCCTTGTTCTCGATCAAGTAGGTCGAGAGGCGCTCCTTAAAGAAGGCAGTCATGGCCTGCTGGATAAAGCGGTTATTGATGGCCTTCTTGGTCTGGTTTTCGTAGGACGTTTGGGTGGAGAAGCAGTTGGTCACAAGCACCAGGCAGTCCTGGACGTCCTGCCACTTAATGCCGCTCTCGTTTTTGTTGTATTTGCCCTGCTGCTTAATGTAGGCATCGATGGCGCTGGTCAAAGCGCTGCGGGCGGCCTTCTCGGGCGAACCGCCGTTCTCGAGCCACGATGAGTTGTGGTAGTACTCCTGCATCATGAAGGTGCGCGAGAAGCACATGCATGCGGTGATCTTAACGTTGTAATCGGGCAGGTCCTCGCGGTCGCGACCGCGACGGTCGGCCTCGATAAAGAAGGGCTCGGTAAGGTAGTCGGTACCGACCTTCTCGAGCACGTAGTCCTCGATGCCCTTGGGATAGCAAAAATCCTCTTCGGTAAACTCACCATCGTCACCCTCAATACGCAGGCGGAAGGTCACGTTGGCGTTGACCACGGCCTGGCGGCGCATGGTCTCGCGATACCACTCGTGGGGGATGCTGATGGAGGTAAAGACCTCAAGATCGGGACGCCACTTGATGGTGGTGCCGGTGCGTTCCTCGTCGCTGGGCTCAATCTCGAGTGCCTTCTTTTTGGCGCCGACGACCTTGCCCTTCTTAAAGTGCAGGGAGTACTTGTTGCCGTCACGCCAGACGGTGACGTCCATGTACTCGGAAGCGTACTGAGTCGCGCAGGAGCCCAGGCCGTTGGTACCGAGCGAGAAGTCGTAGTCGCCGCCCTGGTTGTTGTTATACTTGCCGCCGGCGTAGAGTTCGCAAAAGACGAGCTCCCAGTTAAAGCGCTTCTCGGAAGGGTTCCAGTCGAGCGGGCAGCCACGGCCATTGTCCTCTACCTGGATAGAGCCATCGCGAAAGGCGGTAAGGGTGATGAGCTTGCCGTAGCCCTGGCGTGCCTCGTCAACGGCGTTGGACAGGATCTCGAAGGCGGCATGCGCGCAGCCATCGAGTCCGTCCGAGCCAAAGATGACGGCGGGGCGCAGGCGTACGCGCTCCTCGTCCTTGAGCTGACGAATACTGTCGTTACCATAGTTTGCGGTGTTTTTTGCCATGCTCGCTCTCTTGGTACTTCCTCTTGTGTATTTAAGTCGTATAGATAGTCAAGGTAGCATAGCCCAGCCCGTGGGCGATTCCAACCAACACGAAATCCATCGAACAATCGTTCGGATTAACAGGGATAGTGTTTAGTGGTAGCGCGGCATTGTTAAACAAATTTGGATACAGATGAATTTTATTTAATAGGGATCTAGTTTTACTAAACAAAATCGAACGATGCTGATCGCACGAGCGGGCACATCGATCGACTATCAATCACGTTTACTCGGACAAAACCGAGTCGGTTCTGTCCGAGTAAGTTTGAATAGTGAACCGAAGTTGTAATGTCCGCATGGCGATGACAGACATGGTTTTCATAATGACAGATATAGTTGACATCCTTTGATGGATGCAATATATTTCTGTCATGTTGCAACGGATATCTGTCCATTACTACGAAAGGAACTCCATGCCGGGCAAAAGGAACCTACGCATGAAGGCGGCGCGCGCGGCGGTTGGCCTTTCGCAAGCTGACTTGGCCGAGGCCGTGGGCGTTACGCGCCAGACCATCGGCCTTATCGAGGCGGGCGGCTACAACCCCACGCTCAACTTGTGTGTGGCAATCTGTAAAGCGCTGCGCGTTACGTTGAACGATCTGTTTTGGGAAGACGGGATCGACGTCGACCCTAACGCTCTTTAGGAGTTCGCTATGAAATTTGAAGATTTAAAACTCGTGCAAAAGTGGCGTGAATATGCCGGCCCAAAGGATGAGCGCCTGGAGGCTGAGAGCGCGAAGGTCTACAAGATTGGTTTCGTGCTGCTTTCGTTTGGCATGTTGATGATCTTTTTCTACCAGTTTATAGCTCGACAGGTTGCGTGGGTTCACAGCGACGCCAGTGAAATGCCGCATGGCTTTGCAACGCCGTTCGAGGCAGCCATGTATTTGTGGCTCGTTCTCGTGATGTTGATTTGCGCAGGACTGCAAACGCGGAAGGGCTATGTCGATACCAATCGTTTTGGGCAAACCGAGTATCTTCCTGTTGGATATTTCCTGCTTCTCAGCGGTCTTAGCGGCGCCGCGTTCGCGCTTGTTATTGCCGCAATGCGCTGTATCGCTGAGGCGCAGATCGTACCGCTCGAAAGCGTCTTTTGGTTGGCGAACCTGGCCACGGGCGTGTTCTGCGGCGCGACGATTTTCGCGGCCACGTTTGCTGTCCTGTGCGCAACGTTTTTCACGGCGAAAAGACGCCGTGCCAAGCTCGAGGCAGAACTCAACTCCTCTGACGACATCTAATGCGTAATGGGCTGGCTCTGGGTATCCAGAACCAGCCCATTTGATGTTCGATGAGCCGAGTCGGCGTCTCTCGCAAAGGTAACTGGGAGCTAGCGAGGCGTATCCGAATTGACCTCATCGGCGGTGTCGTTTTCGAGCGCCGTGCGGCGGGCGCTGTAGGCGACGAGGCCGGCGCCGGCTGCGGCGAGTGCTGCTGCGGCTGCCGTCAGGGGGACGTTGACATCGCCCGTGCCCGCAAGCGCGCCCGCTTTTCCGGAGCGCTTGTTAGTGCCGTGGTCCTTGCCACTGCTGGAGCTGCTTCCGCCGGAGCCGCCGCCCTTGTCAGTACCGCCGCCACTCGTGCCGCCATCGCCGTCGACCGTCATCGGGGCGTCGTGAAGTTCCGTCGTATCCGCGTTGTCGCATACGCCGACCTGAACTTCTGAGCGTTCGCATGCCGCGTCGGGCACATGAAGCTCGTGCAGCACGGCACCCAGCGCCGAGTTTGCGCCCGGTCGAATTTCCTCGAGCGTTACGGGATCGAGCGCCACCAGATTACGCGCCTTCGCATATAGCGTTACGCGTTTGCCCACCTCGTCGCTCCAACTCTCGGGGATGGCGAAGCTCATGCGGAACTGTGCCGTGCAACCCGGTGCCAGCACGGCGTTGCCACTGTCGGCTACCAGCGGGTGCGTTGCAAAATGTGCGCCCAGCGTCTCGAGCGTGTACTTCACGTGTGTCATGTCGTTGGCCGAAGCGTCCTCGGCAAGCTCTGGATCGTAGATCGATGCCATGCGTGCGTTCACTCCGAACCCGATGGATGCGCTGGAGAACGGCTGACTGGAGCCCTCTCGGTACAGATCGATCGTGCCGGCGGTCAGCAAGGTGTTGCCGTCGTTTCGCACCGTGACCATGAAGGATTCGCCTGCTGCTCCGGGCACCACCGCGCCCGAGGTAGCGACTGCGCCCGTCGGAGTGGCACACGCCACCAAGGGCACTTCGATGCCGTGTAGTTCTGCCTCGCTCTTCTCCGCGCTCACAATGTGCGTGGCGAGCGCGGAGAGCATGCTCCCCGACGTCAAAAATGTCGTTATCTGATCGACGGGATGGTCCAGCTCGCACATCACGAACGGCTCCGTGAACAGATCGCCTGCCAAGGTGCTGGCGAAGATGCGGAAGTGCTTGCCCATCACTGCTACCGGGTTGCCTTCTTCGTCATAGGTTTGTCCCACCTTGCCATCGGTGTTCTCTACATAGAGCACACACCTGCCGTTGTTGCTTACGCTGAACGATGCCGGGCCGCAGCCTGCGGCACCCACGGGCTGCGTTGCAAATACCGGTGCGCCTCGCGTCCAAGTAATATGCTGCAGTTGCTCGTTGACGGTAGCCAAAAAGCCCGTGTGCTGCGGCCACGGCACCGCGTGGGGTACTGTGGCATCTGGCGACATAACGCTCCAGCCCGCAATGGACTGGCCGATCACGGCGTACGATGCACAGCCACAACCGCCTGCGGTCTCGTATGCAACGGGCACCACCATTTTGCCGTTGATAATCTCGGGCGCGCCGAGCTCGATGCTCGACGGTGCCTGCGGAAAGCGGAGGACCTGACGGAACGTGAGACTGTCGCCCGAAACGTCCGACCACAGGGTAAAGCATTCCAGCGCAACCTCGGCCTCGCTGCCGAGCGCCTTCTCTGCGGTGGTTCCGCGGCGGTGGAGGTAAGCGCCCGACAGGCGCCCGTCGACCAGCGTCTTGCCCACCGTGATACGTGGGCACTGCAGGCAATGGTAGCCATCCTCCTGAAGGCGGCCGCGCGAGATGCTGCGCCACGACGTGTGCGATATCACGCGAACTCCGTCGTTGCTTATGCGCAGGCGCACAACGGACAGTATGCCGGATGTGCTCGCCGTATCGAAAAGGGTGTTGTCGCCGGCGGGGCGCTCGCCCGAGACCAGCAGCACGTAGGCGTCCTGGTTTCCTCTTCCGTCCGTATATTCCACTACGTCGAAGTCGTAATCGTATATGCTGTCGCGCTCCACGTCGCCCTCGCCAAACCCAAGGGGGAAGTCCACAGGCGTGGGAGCGGACCACGTTCCGTTTGCCTTTGTGTGTACCACCAGGCGCGAGCGACCATTGTCGCCGTAGCGCACCGAGGCGATACGGAACAGGCATTCTACGCCGGCAATCATTGCCAGCTTCATGTGGGCTTCGCTGAGCACGCCAGCAAACAGCACGTTGTCGCTCGAGGGCTTGATGCCGCCGCGCTCGTCCTCCGACACGCCGGCAGAATCGGCGTTCGGGTCGGCAACGGTGTTCGTTGCCTGACCGATGTAGGTGTACTCATACATCGGCGCGGCGTTTTCGTCGTTCTCTATCAGTGCATGGACGAAATGCTCGATCTGTCCCGTGTCGTCGCTTTCTGCATCCGCCTCGAGCTCAATGCGCGTGACCGCCCGATCCCAATCGCGCACGACAGGCGCGGCGTTTACGGCAGTGGCCTTAACCTCGGCGCGTGCGAGCAGTTCGGCGTTGGTGACGATGGTGGCCGATGCGATAAATTGCGGCACACCACCCGCCTCGGCGTTGCCGGCCGAGCCGAAGCAGGCATCCAGCGTATAAGGCGTATCTCCATCCAATGCGAGCTCAGAGCGCTGGAGCACATACTGGTCGCCATTGTTCACCGACATATTCCACGAATCGATGAGTGTGGGCCACGACCCCGACCAAGCCTTGGTGGTCCACTTGAACATTACGAACTGGAGTATTACATCGACATCGACGTCTGCACCTACACGCAGTCGCGGAAGCTGGTGTCCATTTGCCTTTTCGTACCCAATGAACAGCGTGAGGGATGCGGCGCCGCGCACGGCAGACGAAGCGACGCCTGCAACGCCGGCGCCAAAGGTGACGGCAAGCCCGATCTGGATGGTGAACGAGCCCGACGTGTTTGAATAGTCGAGCGAAATGTTTTTAAAAAACGCCGCGCCGCTGCCGTGCGTGTGGGCACCCACGGCGAGCGCCAGTTTTGCCAGCACCCAGGGGTTGACGTTTAGGAAAAATGGCACCGGTCCTAGGGTAAACTGCTCGGTCCAATTGAGGTCGGTTCTTACCTGGAAGAGGGCCTTAATATTGCCGTATGCGGGGTCGTTGTTGTTACCCCAGGTTTTGCCCACCCAATCGTAGGCGAGCGAGCCGTACAGCTGTGTGGCGATATCCATCGTGAACAGCGGCGTGCAATGGTGGCGAAGGAGCTTGGTGTTTCTTGGATCGGTGCCCGAACCGGCACTCATACTTTTGTACTGATTCCACTTCCCCTCCATCTCGTCGAGGTAGCGGTTTGCCTGCTTGGCGCCCGACTCGCGCGGCGATTTCTTCCAGTATTCCGGATCAGGGTTGCCCGAATCGTTCATATAGCTAGCTGGTTTGTACCCTCCGCCAAACAGCACGTATCCAGCAAACGAGAAATCGAACAGAATGGGAAATGTGGGCATCCAGCACGTGAACTTATTGCCGCCGATACCGGGAAACGCCGCGGGGAAATCAAACGGAGTGATCTCTTGGTCCATGGTGGTGGGAATGATGGTGGTCGAGCCCGATTCCGCCTTTGCGGCCGGCGCGGTGACAACGGCCATAGGGGATGAGAGCGTGTAGGTTTTGCCCTGGTAGTCGAGCATAAAGCGCAGCTTGCACCCTTCCTCCAGAAGGCCCGAAGCTGCATCGAGGAACGTGTCTTCAAGCGTGAACGTCGCCAGATTATCCGCGCCCGATGCGCTGGCCTTGATCTGGCCGATCTGCGTGACGGTTTCGGGTGAGCTGCCCGCAGCGGGCATCACTTTATTGATATGCAACGTTGCCTGCCCGCCCTGCGGCAGATGAGCCTGCACGGTAAAAGCGTGCGTGTCGGGCTGGTCGTTTGCTGCTTCGTCCGCTGGCATTGCCATAAACGTGGCGTCGGCGTACTGGATGTCCCATTCGTCGAACGTGAGCTGTCGAAAGTACGGCTCGCCATCGGAGAGCGGACGTGTGGGTGCGGTAATAGCGGTGCCGCCCTGGATACGCGCAAGGGGAATCTCGACATCGCGGTAGCCTGCCATGCTAATGGAGATGCCGCCGTTAAAGTCGTACGCGTCGAGAAGCGTTGCCTCGTCCACGTAGCCTTCTGAAAGAGGGGCGACCTCAAAGATGGCCGTGCCTTCGTCATCGGTCGTGGCGGTGAGCTGCTTGCCTGCGGCATAGCGCGATATGAGCGTGACCTGGGCACCCGTAATGGGCGTATTCTTGTTGGCGACGTCGACCACGACCACACCAAACATGGTGCGCGAGAGCACCAAGACCTTGAAGGGATCATCTTCGTCGGCGTATGCCTCGGCGGGGGCGAACGGCAATATGAAGGCGTTTGCGCTTCCCGGCACGCGCGGCAACATAATGCTCGCCAGCGAGGACGCTCCGGCAACAAGCAACGAACGGCGATCAAGCATCTTTGGCTCCCATCCCGCAGGTATCGGTGGAAATAATCCAATTTTGCGAGAAGGCATCCTGTCACGGTAGTGCCGTCCGAGGGCCAAAATGTCCAATTTGAGCGAGCGAAGCGCCGGGGCTCCGGGGCGCACGTGCCGCGCTAGGCAGTCTGGCCGCTAACGCAGCATATGCGCGACCAGTTCGGTGCGCGTGCCGATGCCAAGCTTTGCATACACGTTGGACAGTCGATTTTTAACGGTACCTGGCGACACGCCCATGTGGCGTGCGATTTCGGCGTTGGTCCATCCGCGGCAGGCGAGCATGGCCATGGTGAACTCCGTGGTCGTTAAATCGTCGGCAACGTCCTCGCCCGAATCGGGGTTGTGGATGCGCCGCCAGCCGTAGCTGAATCGATACGTAATCTCGATGATACGTGCGAAATCGTCAGGGTATTGCGATTTTAGGCATGCCTCGATGAGCCCCTGCAAAAGGCCGTGGTGCTCGCCAATGAGCTCGATAAGGCCGTCGGGGCGCGCAATGTTCCAAGCGGCTCCGAAGTGCGTTTTTGCGGCGTCGACGTCTTTGAGACTCATGCATGCCATGGAAGCTGCCAGGTGCAGGAACAGTTCCGAGATCGGATAGCTCCCCTGTTTCATGATCAGGGCGTTTTCCGCCATGCCCAGACTGCGGCCATATTCGCCGCGCAGGTACAGGGCATGCGCCATCACGTAGCTGGCGAACAGGCGCAGGCCTTCGGGCAGATGCGCCGCAAGCGGATAAAACTCTTCGGCAGAATACGGGGAAGACAAGTGCAGCAGGACGCTCGCGGCCGAGGCGAACAGGATATGCGTGGCGTGGACGGCGGGTGATTCCTCGTCAGTTGGCGTATCGAGGATGCCCGCAAGACAACGGCGGGCGTCGGCGATACGGTTGAGCGACAGGCTGGCGTATCCGCAGATAAAGCATGCGGAATAGCGCAGTGCGGAATCGGTGGCGTCAAGATAGGGGCGCGCCGTCTTGGCAGCGAGGGCGGCCTGTCCGCGAAAGTACAGCGCTTCTGCCGTGGCGATGGTGCGTGAATCGGGGCCGGAAATGCCTGCAACCGCAGCGTCAATCTGCCCCGGCACAAAGGCAGTGCACATCAACGGCATGGGAACGCATGGGTAGCCATCGCAGTCCATCTTCCATCTCCCAACAGCTGGCAACAATAGCAGCAATTGTACTCCTGTTGCTCGGGACCCCTTTCGTTTTACTGCTCGGTTGACGCTGCGGATCGTTTTGGAAGGCTTACGAGCATGGTGGTCCCGTTCTCGGAATTTGCTTCGACCTCTACCGTGCCACCGTGAAGCGCTGCAATCTCCCAAACGAGCGCTAGTCCGAGTCCTGCGCCGCCATATGCCCTGCTGCGGGATTTATCCAGGCGAAAGAACGGTTGGAAGATGCTCTCACGGTACTGCTTGGGTATTCCCGGGCCCTGGTCTTCGACTCGCAGGAACACGTGGCTGTCGTTGTCGCAGATGGAGACGTTGACTGTCGAGCTGGGGTGGCTGTAACGGATGGCATTTTCGACCAGGTTAAACACCAGCCGATAGAGGAGCGTGTCGCTCCCGATTACTAAAGCGTCTCCAGCACAATTGAGGGCTATGCCCTTATTTTCGGCAAGTGGCGCAAGATCGGTGAGGACCTCTTCGGACAGGGGGCCGAGTTCAACAGCGTCCCCGCAAGGGACACTGCGGAGCTCACTCATCTCGAGCAATACCTTGGTCATTCGAGACATGCGCTCAGTTTGTTCTTGTAGCAGGCCGAGCAGCTCGGCTGTTTCGGGTTGCAAACCGGAGTGCTCGGAGATGAATAGTTCAATCTGTGCTTGCATAAGGGCGAGCGGGGTGCGCAGCTCGTGTGCGGCGTTGCCGGTAAACTGACGCTGTGCAGAGAACCCTTCGCCAAGACGGGAGATCATGTCGTTGAAAGAGGCGCTGCATCGTTGTAGCTCGGTGGGCACATCTTCACTGAGTCTGATTTCGCTTAGGTTGTCAGGCTGCACACGCTCAACCTGGGCTGCAAAAGCCCGTAGCGGTTTGAGCGCACGACCGCTCACAAAGTATGCCAGCGCGCCGCCAAGGAGTGTGACTCCAGCCGTGATGTACCAGGCTGTCGTGCCAAAAGACTCCTGTGCGTCGTTTACGACGATTGTGACCTTGTCATCGAGGGCCGTTTTCGTTGGGTCGAACACCTGGGGCGAATCCGCGCCGGCAGCGTTAAATGCCGAGATGTCACTGCCGATGGCATCCATATAGCGCATGCCCGTATAGCCGACCAGGCAGTTCGTCAGCACGCACGCCGCACACGTCAGCAGCGCCGTCATGATCGTTATGCGCCATTGCAGCGAAAGCCTTTTCATTCGCTATCCTCCATAACGTAGCCCTCTCCAATCCGATTGCGAATCGGGTCGTATCCCAAAGCGCTGCGCAACTTTTTTCGGAGCGACGAGATGTGAACGCGGGTTGCGTTGCTAAAGCTGTTTACGCTGCTATCCCAAACGTGCTCGATAAGCTCCTCTTGGCTTACCGGTCGCCCCTGATTAAGCATCAGGTATTCCAAGATTCCCGTTTCCTTGCGTGTAAGAGATAAGGCCTCGCTGCCCACGGAAGCGATGCGCGCCTTGGTGTCAAAGCTGAGTTTTCCGCAGGTTAATACTATGTCGCTTTGTGCGAAGCGCCTGAGGGTAAGGCTGCGGATCCTTGCCGCAAGTTCGTCCAGATGAAACGGCTTGGTGAGGTAATCGTTGGCGCCGGCATCGAGTCCGTCGACCTTATCGGATACTTCGCCACGCGCGGACAGAATCAGCACCTTGGTCTCGCAGTCGGTTTTCCTAAGTTCCCTGAGTACGGTCATGCCGTCGATACGGGGAAGGTTGAGGTCGAGTACCACGAGGTCAAAGACTTCGACGCCCAGCAGGTCGAGCGCCTCCCGTCCGTCGTGACAGCAGTCGACGCTGTATGCCAGGTTTCGCAAGCTGCGCGCGATTGCGTCACACAGCGCCCGCTCGTCCTCGACGATCAAAATACGCATAACAGTCTCCTTGCACATTTCAAATCGCGCTTAACACGGATTTTATAGTCGATATGGTCCAATGGTCGCGTAACGAAAGGAGTGGTCGAGTTGTTCAAAGCGGTAAAACCCATGGTACAGGTCGCTTTGTTGATCGTCGGAATTGCCATGGTGTGCTTTGGTGTTATGCGTGGCGAGGCGGATGCCGTGCTGGCCAAAGCGATTAGGCTGTGCTTGGAGTGTATCGGAATTGGATAAAAGAGAAAACACTGCGTCGCATGTTTTGGCCCGATTTCGCGGATTCATTCAGGCGGCGGCGACGCTGGTCACCAATATTCACCTGCCAAACTTTGCCAAAGGCGGCATCTATCAGGGCGCGGGGAAAACAGTCTGCGTACCTGGACTTAATTGCTATTCGTGCCCCGCGGCATCGGGTGCGTGCCCCATCGGGTCGTTCCAGTCGGTGGTAGGTTCATCCAAGTTCAACTTTTCTTACTATGTCACCGGTACGCTCATTTTGCTCGGCGTGCTGCTGGGACGCTTTGTATGCGGCTTTCTGTGCCCGTTTGGCTGGCTGCAGGAGCTGCTTCATAAGATTCCCGGCAAAAAGCTTTCCACGAAAAAGCTTAAGCCGCTCACGTACATCAAGTACGTCGTGCTGCTGTTTGCCGTGGTGCTGCTGCCCGTCTTGGTGGTTAACGACGTGGGCATGGGCGACCCGTTCTTTTGTAAGTACATCTGTCCGCAGGGCGTGCTCGAGGGTGCCATTCCGCTGGCCATTGCCAATGCCGGCATTCGATCTGCGTTGGGACATCTCTTTACTTGGAAACTTGCAGTTCTCATTGCCGTGGTAGTGCTGAGCGTTTTGTTCTACCGCCCCTTCTGCAAATGGATTTGTCCACTCGGCGCATTCTATGCGCTCATGAATAGGGTGTCCCTACTGGGGATTCGGGTTGACGCATGCAAATGTGTCTCGTGCGGCAAGTGCTCAAAGGTTTGTCAGATGGACGTTGATGTGGTCCGCGCGCCCAATCATGCCGAATGTATCCGGTGCGGAAAGTGCATCGGGGCCTGTCCTGTCGATGCCATCAGCTATCGCTATGGCCTGGATGTGTCGGCGGAAAAGCTTCCCTTGACCGCCGATAAAAAGTAAACAAGCTTCGACAAAACGGAGGAATGACTATGAAGCTTTCTAAGATTGCGGCCCTGTTTATGGTGCCGGTATTGGCCTTGTGCCTTGTGGCATGTTCGGCGCCCGGTGGCAATGCGAGCGAATCTGCGAGCTCCGATCCTAAGATCGCAGAACTCACTGCGCAGAAGCCGGCCAATGCCGACGAGGCCGCCGAGTTGTATGCAAAACTCATGCAGAAGGAGAACGAGATCTTTTCGAGTGATAACGCGCTGTGGGAAAAGGTATTCAATGCGGCAAATAAAGACTCGACAATGATTGAGGACGGCAGCAATTACGGCGATTTCTTGCTCAAGACCATCGACGGCGCCAAGGATGAGTTTACGGCGGATGAGCTTAAGACGCTCAAAGCTGGTGCGCAGCAGATCAAGGAGATCGAGGACAAGCTCGAGAGCTTGGAGAAGGAGTTCCCCGGCTGTGGAAGCACGCCGAGCGCAGGCGAGAGCGTCGACGCTTCGGCCGCTGGCATGACGGCTGGTGCCAATGCTTCGAGCGAGGCGACGAAGTTCCCCAGCTTTACGGGCAAGGACCTGGATGGCAACGACGTGAACAGCGACGAGCTGTTCTCTAAGAACAAGGTCACCGTCATGAACTTTTGGTTCACCACTTGCAAGCCGTGCGTGGGTGAGTTGGGCGACCTTGAGGACCTGAATAAGGAGCTTGCCAAGAAGGGCGGCCAGGTCGTGGGCGTCAATTCCTTTACGCTCGATGGCAACAAGGGCGAGATTGCAGATGCCAAGGACGTGCTGAGCAAGAAGGGCGTGACATATAAGAACATCTGGTTCAAGTCGGATAGCGATGCCGGTAAGTTTACGTCAAATTTGTTCTCGTTCCCGACGACGTATGTCATCGATCAGAATGGCAACATCGTAGGGGATCCAATCGTGGGAGCCATCAGCTCCGCCGAGCAGCGCGCAGCACTCGACAAGCTTATCGACCAGGCGATTGCGAATAGCGAGCAGTAGAAAACGCGTAAAGCATAGCGAGGATCGTGTGTCGCTGTGCGAAGTAGTTCGCTCCCTTTCAAGATAAACTCCACCATATAGAGGTCCCGCTCGGGACCTCTTCTTTTAGGCACCGTCCCGTTCGTTTTTTGGCGCGGTTCGTTACATTCCTCACTGGCGCCGGCAAAAAATGGGGATAGAGTAGGACAAACGCGTCGAATACGAACGGCGGGGGAGAGCGGGCGAATGTGCCTGCGCAGGAGAGGTTGCCGTCCATGCTGGAGCTCAAAGGTATTTGCAAAAGGTACGTTACGCAGTCGTTTACGCAGGTGGCGCTCGACAGCGTGAGCCTGTCTTTTCGCGATAACGAGTTCGTGGCCATCCTGGGTCCCTCGGGTTCGGGTAAGACCACGATGCTCAACGTTATCGGCGGGCTCGACCACTTTGACTCGGGCGACCTGCTGATCGACGGTATTTCGACCAAGGATTTTCACGATCGCGATTGGGACGCCTATCGTAACAACCGCATCGGCTTTGTGTTCCAGAGCTATAACCTCATTCCGCATCAGACCATCTTGGAAAACGTTGAGCTGGCGCTTACGCTCACGGGTGTGGGCCATGCCGAGCGCCGCCAGCGTGCACGTAAGGCGCTCGAGGCAGTTGGTCTGGGCGAGCACGTGAACAAGCGCCCGGGCCAGCTTTCGGGTGGACAGATGCAGCGCGTGGCCATCGCCCGCGCCCTGATCAACGATCCCGAAATCGTGCTGGCAGACGAGCCGACCGGCGCCCTGGACTCAACGACATCCGTGCAGGTCATGGATTTGCTCAAGGACGTGGCGCGCGACCGTCTGGTTATTATGGTCACGCACAATCCCGAGCTGGCATACCAATATGCCACGCGCATTGTCAACCTAGCGGACGGCAAGATCACCGACGATTCCGACCCTTTCGATGTCGCTGACGCCACGCGCCGCGAGGCCAAGCCTACGCGCAAAACCTCGATGAGCTTTGTGACGGCGCTGGGGCTTTCTGCTCGAAACCTCATGACCAAGAAGGGCCGTACGGCCATGACTGCCTTTGCGGGCTCGATTGGCATTATCGGTATCGCGGCGATTCTGGCGCTGTCCAACGGCGTAAACGGCTACATCAAAAAGGTCGAGGAGGATACGCTCTCGAGCTACCCACTCACCATTTCCAAGCAGGATTACGACCTGTCGTCCATGATGGGCGGACAGGGGGCCGCGGATGAGGAGACGTCCAAGAGCGAGGGTTCGTCCGACGACGGTACCGACGGCAAGGCTCAGGGAACCGATAAGATTCCTGTGGTCACGGCCGTGAAGGATATGTTTGCGAGTGTTAAGTCCAACGATATGACGAGCTTTAAGGCATGGCTCGATGCCGGCGGCGACGGTATCGACAAAGAGGTCAACGCCATTCAGTACGGCTACGGTGTATCGCCGGTTGTCTATCGTACCGGCAAGGGCGATGAGAAGCCCGTCCGGCTGGTGCCCAACGCTTTGACCGAGGCAATGGGCGGAGGCGCGAGTTCGGCGGCAACGGTGAGCATGGAATCCATGGGAACCTCGGTCTTTAACGAGATGATTGACGACCAGAGCCTGCTCGACAGCCAGTACGATGTCGTCGCCGGCCATTGGCCTACGTCTGTCAACGAAGCCGTAATGGTGCTTTCGAGCCGCGGCACGGTGGGCGACTACACGCTCTACAGCATCGGTGCGCTGGATATCGATGAGCTCAACGATCTGGTAAACAGCGCTATGACGGCTGACGGTGGGATCGAAACGCCCGAGACCGGCACCGACTTTACCTACGACGATGCGCTGTCTACCACGTTTAAGGTGCTGTCGCCGGCTGATGCGTATCGCAAGAACGAAGAGACCGGCATGTGGACCGATATGTCTGACGATGCCGACTTTATGGCCGCCAAGGTTGCCGACGGTATTGACGTGCACATTGTGGGCGTGGTGCGACCCAACGAGACCGCCAACGCGAGTGCGTTGTCCCCAGGCATTGCCTATACGCATGCGCTGACTTGCCAGCTTATGGAGCGCGCCGCCGATTCACAGATTGTGCAGGAGCAACTTGCCCACCCCGAGACGGATGTGTTTACCGGCAAGACCTTCGACGAGCTGCAAAGTGAAGCCAAACAGGGAGTGGACCTGGGCAGCATGTTCAGCGTGGACGAGGCGGCGCTGAAGAGCGCGTTCTCGTTCGATACCTCCGCGCTCTCGGGTGTTGCCGGCGGTATGGACCTGTCGGGTCTTGATTTGTCCGGGTTGGATATTGACCTTTCGGGCGTAGGTAAGGATATCGACTTCAGCGACATCATGGCAAAAGCACCGGCCCCAGATTTCTCGGGCATCTTTGACGGTCTGGAGCTCACGCCCGAGCAAATGCAGCAGGTGGGAACGCTTGCCAACCAGCTGTTTGAGGGCTTTTTGCAGTCTGATCAGTTTAAGGCGCTGTCGCCCGAAGATCTTAAGGACGCATCAAAGCTCTCTGCCGCATTCTCGACGTATCTTGAGCATGATGCCGCAGCCCAGCAATGCCTGGCTCAATTGAAGGCGCTCGGCGGCGATGCCCTGGCCGAGCGTCTGCAGCAGGCGATGAGCGACTATGTGCAAAAGCAGCTGGCTCCGTATCTGCAGCAGGCTATGGATCAGGTGATGAAGGCAATCAGCGAGCAGATAGCGTCGACGGTATCATCCCAGCTCAAGGCGGGCGCGGCAGGGCTTATGGACCAGATGGCGACGCAGATGTCTTCGAGTTTTGCTAACCTGGCAAGCGCCATGCACGTGGATGCGAGCGCCTTTGCTCGTGCCATTCACTTCAACATGGACGCCGAGGACCTGAGCTCGCTCATGATGAGCTATGCCAAGGCGTCGAAGCTCACCTACGACAACAATCTGACCACGTTGGGCTATGCGGACGAGGCAGACCCCATCTCGGTCAAGATTTTCCCACGTGACTTTGAGGCCAAGGAGCGCGTACTCGATCGCATCGATGCGTATAACAAGCAGGTCAAAGCCGCCGGCCACGATGAGCAGGCAATCTCGTACACCGACTACATGGGCATCATCATGGGTTCGGTGACCGACATCGTGAACACCATCAGCTTGGTGCTCATCGCATTCGTGAGTATCAGTCTGGTGGTGAGCTCCATCATGATCGGCATCATCACGTACATCAGCGTACTGGAGCGCAAGAAGGAGATCGGCATCCTACGTGCGATCGGTGCGTCGAAGCGCAACGTGGCAAACGTGTTCAACGCCGAGACCTTTATCGAGGGCCTCATCGCCGGTGTCTTTGCCGTTGTCGTCGTGGTGCTCGTGAGCTTCCCGGTCAATGCATGGGCGCTTGCGGCCAAACAGGTCCCCAACCTGATGAGCCTGCCCGTGCAGGATGCGCTGGTGCTCATCGCGATTTCGGTGCTGCTAACGGTCGTCGCCGGTCTGCTACCGGCCCGCAGTGCATCCAAAAAAGACCCCGTAGAAGCCCTGCGCTCTGAATAATGCGACAAAGGGACAGTTCCTTTGTCACGTCCGTTGATATGAGAGAAGAGTAGATGATCCTTTCGTTGGCCCCTATGGAGGGGATTACCGGGCATGTGTTCCGCCGCGTGCATGCGGAGTGCTTCGGTGCGCTCGATTGCTATTACACGCCGTTTTTGCCGCCGCCGCGGGTGGGAAACCGCTTTGGCGGCAAGGCGTTTAAAGAGGTCGACCCTGTCAATAACCAGGGGCTCAACGTAGTGCCTCAGCTGATGTCCAAGAACGCGGACGAGTTTGTGTGGGCGGCGCAAGTGCTCGCCGACATGGGCTACCGCGAAGTCAATCTCAACCTGGGCTGCCCCTCGGGGACGGTTGTCGCCAAGGGCAAGGGCTCGGGTTTTCTGCGCAAACTCGATGAGCTCGAGGTGTTCTTGAGTGACGTGTGCGAGCGGTCACCGTTGCCGGTATCGGTCAAGACCAGGCTGGGGCTGGAGAGCGACGACGAATACGAGCGCGTGCTCGATCTGTATTGCCGCATGCCGCTGGCAGAGCTGATTGTGCACCCGCGCGTGCAAAAGGACCGCTATACGGGCTCGCCGCGCAAGGAGTTCTATGGCGAAACGCTGGAGCGTGCGCCGTTTCCGGTCGCCTATAACGGTGACATTTTTGATCTTGAGGATATGGATGCGCTGGTGGAGGCCTATCCCGGCACGCGCCATGTAATGCTGGGGCGCGGCCTCCTCGCGAACCCCGCGCTGGCTCGCATGGTCAAGGGCGGCCCTGCTGCCACGGCTGCTGAGCTGCAGCGCTTCCACGACACGCTGTTTGCGGCCTATGCAGAAGAGATTGGCGGTAACGCGGTCTTTCGTATGAAGGAGTGGTGGTTCTACGCCAAGTGCGCTTTCGCCGACCCCGCTACTGTTCACAAGCTCGTACGCAAGACTAAAAAGGTCGACGAATATCGCGCCGCCGTCGAGCGCGTCTTTCGCGAGCAGCCACTCGCACCCATAGCTCGCTTCCGCGGCTAGTTAGTCACCGGGGACGTTCTTTAGCGACTAGTCATTTAAGAACGTCCCCGATGACTACCCGCAAAAACTGTACGTCAGCATCCAAAGATGTCGAAAAATGTCGACTTTGGATGCTGGCGTACATGTTTGGGTTCGGAGGGTGACTAGGCAATCATCGCATCGAGCGTGATGAGCTCCCTGAGTCGCTCCGTGCGTGTTTGCCCATGGCGCTTTGCTTTTGCGTCAAACGCATCAAGAACAGACTCACCCACACGTGCCGATAAAACAACGCTTGGCTCATCGGAGATCGACGGCCTTCCCAGCTTGATGGTGCGACCCTTCGGCCACTCATCTTTTTCGTATGCCTCCGCGGCTTTCTCCAACTCTCCGGGAGCAAACCCCATCATCTTTTCGAGCTGCTTAGCGTCCATAGCGCCTCCTATCGATCGGCATAATGTCGAGCAGAGGTCAACGGATACTCTTTTTGTATACAGTTTTGTAGACAAAAATACAAACAGTTTATCAGGCTAATTAGCTTGTTTTGACCCGCGTGTTCGATAGGAAACGAGCATTGACGGTTTCGATACTCCTTTGCTTTTCAGCCTGGAATTTGGATGCTCATTGAACTTCCGGAGGGGAGCGCTTTATTAAGCTATCGAGATTCTGAGCAGGAGCTCTCACTGGTCTTCGATAATGGGACCAGCTTAATTCGCGACACAGTGTGTCGCGAATGGGAGTAGTCGTTAGGTGTCCTTCAATGGCTAGTCATATAAGAACGTCCAAGTGTCGGATTTTGTCATTTAGTGTCGTCCTCAGCGGCTATTCTGGAGGGTCGTGGTCAAAAAAGGGCAAATATGAGTACTGTTGCCATTATAGTTGCATTTATTTTGCTATAAATAGTAGCTCCTGATGAGACTTGTTCCCATTAGGAGCTACTTTTATTGAACATATGAGGAGAAATAGCGTCGTCTACGGACGTATGGAACGTTGAATAGTTCCTGAAGTGATCAAAATCGCTGCTACTAAACAGGTAGCAGTACTCATATTTGCCCTTTTTTGACCACAGCCCTCTCGGAAACCTTTCCAGAGGCGTCAAACAGCCATAATCCAAAGGTCGCCTCAAACAATTAGCCGGCTAAGAGCGTCCATGACTACCCAAAAGCTGTACGCCAGCATCCAAAGATGTCGAAAAATGTCGACTTTGGATGCTGGTGTACATGTTTGGGTCGTATGGGCTGGGGCCCTGGACGGGCAGAGCGTGCGTACTAGAGCAGATTCTCCTGCAGCCATGCGATGATGTCGCTCGATTCGTAGAGTGGTTTGCCGTCGATGAACAGGCAGGGAACCTGGCGTTTTCCGCCGACGGCGATGAGTGTCTGCTCGGCTTCGGTATCGGTCGAGATATTGCGCTCGGGGATGGTCACACCGTTATCGGCAAGGAATCGCTTGACTTTTATGCAATACGGGCAGCCGGTCATAACGTACAGCGTGAGCTCATGATTAGTAGCCATGGGTCTCCAATCGGTTGAGGTTTCGATTGAAATACCCAAAGCAGCCGCGGTCTATGCGCGCGTCAACGACGACTCGATGGCCTGGACCAGAAACGCCGTGGCTCCGGTGCCGCAGGGCTTGTCGTAGTAGTCAACAAAGCGCTGGTCGGCAAGATAGCCGTGGGCGAGGCCCAGGTATGCTTCGTCTTGGGGCTCGTGTCCCCAGTTAAGGGCAATCCATCGACGGTGCATTGCGACAAGTTTGTGGGCCTCGTTGCTCTCTGGGTCGCCAATGCCCATGGCAATCGAAAGCTGGCCCAGAACAGCGCGTTCAAGTTCCTTCATGTCGTTCCATGTCTCGGGGTCCATGTCCAGCAGCGCTTCATCTGCTGCATCGATAGCCTCATCGCCATAGCGCGCCCGCGCTTCGGCGCCGTAGCGCTCCTCGTTTTCCTGCACGGCGCGCCAGCGTTCCAGTTGCGGCAAGACGGCGCCCATGAGCGAGACGGCTTCGTCGAGTGACATGCCGGTGTTTTGTGCCAGACGCGGGGCACAATCCTCGATCATCGCCTCCATGGTGGTGTCGTAGGTGTACTTGCCGTGGTCGTAGCACCACTTGCAGTAATGGTCGGTCGTGGCGCCCGCGGCATCGGTGCCGCAGTCGTCGGGCGTGAGTATCATGCCGCAGCTCTGGCAATAATGCTCGGGCATTTCGAGCAGGTGGGACAGTGGTTCGCCGGTTACGGCGGCAATGAGCTTCATCATGTCGATGCCCGGGGTGACCTCGTCGCGCTCCCAACGGCTGACGGCTTGGCGCGTGACAAAGAGTTTGGCGGCGAGCTGCTCTTGGGTAAGGTGATGGGCGCGACGGACAGCGATGAGCTTTTCTGCAAAGGCCATAGCGGCTCCTTTCTGCTGGTTGATGGCTTAAGCATACGCGGCGGCAGGCGCCCTTCCAAGCAACCGTTGGTTGCACGACGGGGACTGCGGCGAAGAATTGCGCGCAACGCCCCACACCTCCATGCCGTACAATGACCGGCATGGAACCTATTGCACACATACATACCGACCTGCCGCAGAAGTTCGGCATTCCGCGCAGCAGCTTTTTGGCGCCTCATCTGCAGGGACGCATCGTTTTTGAGCCGGAATTTGCCTCCAATGCAGCGGTTGAGGGTCTGGACTCCTTCTCTCACCTATGGCTGCTGTGGCGTTTTGAAAACGGCACACCCGGCGGCACGGCTAAGGACATAGCCGCCGATGCCAAGACGCGGGACAGGTCCGGAACCAACGCAAAATGGTCGAAAACCGTGCGTCCGCCGCGTCTGGGCGGAGCCGAGCGCGTGGGAGTGTTTGCCACGCGCAGTCCGTTTCGCCCGAATCCCATCGGGCTTACCTGCGTCAAGCTCGACCGCGTGGAGCTTACCGACGATGGCCCCATCATCCATGTGCTGGGGGCCGATCTGCGCGATGGCACGCCCATCTACGATATCAAGCCCTACATTCCGTTTGCGGACTGTCACCCGGATGCGACCGGCGGCTGGATTGAGGATGCTCCGTGGCAAGAGCTCGACGTCGAGTTCCCGCAGGCGCTGCAAGACACAGTCCCGCCCGCAAAGCTCCCCGGCTTGGTCGAGGTCCTTCGCCAAGATCCACGCCGTGCAGGCAGCAAACACGAGCCAAACCGCGTCTATCACCTGGCCTACGCCGGGCTCGACATATCTTTTACGGTCGATGAAACCCAGCTAACCGTAGTCGCCGTCAACGACGCGCAAGACTAACCAGCCATTCGTCCGCACCCGTCAAATTAAGCGCCAAACCCCATGCCAAAATCGCCCGTGCTGGTGGACAATAACGCCTATCGAAACAGTCTACTTTGCACGGGAGCTCAGCATGAAATACGACTTTAGCTCGCTAATCGATCGCCACGGCATGGACTCCATCGCCGTTGACTCCTGGGGCGAGATCCCCGGTATGGCTCCGAACGCACCCGACGAGGGCTTCGACCGCATTCCCATGTGGGTGGCCGACATGAATTTTGCCACGGTGCCCACGGTCCAGGAGCACATCATTCAGCGCGCTCAGCATCCCATGTTTGGCTACTTTAACCCGCGCTCCGAGTATTTCGACCGCATCATCGAATGGCAGAGCCGCCGCAATGGCGTCGAGGGTCTGCGCCCTGAACATATCGGCTACGAAAACGGCGTGCTGGGCGGTGTCGTGTCGACGCTGCGTGCGTATGTTCAGCCAGGCGATGCTGTGCTGGTCCACAGCCCTACCTACATCGGCTTTACCAAGTCCATCGAGGCCGCGGGCTATCGTATTGTCCACAGCCCGCTTAAGCTCGACGACCAGGGCGTGTGGCGTATGGACTTTGAGGACATGGAGCACAAGCTCGCCCAAAACCACATCCATGCCGCGGTGTTCTGCTCGCCGCACAATCCCTGCGGCCGCGTATGGGAGCGCGACGAGATTGAGCGCGCCATGGACATCTATTGCCAGCACGATTGCGTGGTGATCTCGGACGAGATTTGGTCCGATATCATTCTGCCGGGTCACAAGCATATTCCGACGCAGTCGGTGAGCGAGGATGCCCGCATGCGCACGGTTGCCCTCTATGCGCCGAGCAAGACGTTTAACCTGACGGGCCTTGTCGGCAGCTACCACATTGTCTACAACGAGACGCTGCGTGACCGCATCTGCGCCGTGTCCAACAAGACCCACTACAACGAGATGAACGTCCTCTCCATGCATGCGCTTATCGGTGCCTACCAGCCGCAGGGCTATGAGTGGGTGGACGAGCTCAATCAGGTGCTTGCCGGCAATATCGAGTACTTCTGCAATTACGTGGACGAGCATTTTGAGGGCGTGTCCTATTCGCGTCCGCAGGGCACGTACATGGTGTTTCTGGACTGCACCGAGTGGTGCCGAGAGCATGGCCGCGATATTCAGTGGTTGCTCGATGAGGGGGCACGCGTGGGCGTGGGGTATCAGGACGGCCGCCCGTTCCACGGACCCTGCTACATTCGCGTGAATCTGGCGCTGCCGCTTTCGCGCGTAAGGGAGGCGTGCGACCGCCTGGACCGCTACGTTTTTAATGCACGGTAAGTGAGCACTGCATGCGGGGCCTTCTGCCAAGTCGGCTGGAAGGTCCCACACGGTAAAGCGCCTGTAACAATTGGGCACTCGTGTGGTTTTGTTTGCTATTATCTTTAACCATTTAAGTCTGTAAACAGGATCGTATGGAGCTCGATGAAAAGATCCCGTCGCTCGGTTGCCATTTCGTTGTTTGTTGCGCTTGCAGTGGCGAGCGTCTTTGTCGTAGCGATAGCTGGCTGCTCCGGGTCGAATGACGGAGCCTCGACGTCTGCATTAGAAGGTCTGGACGCCTCGCAAGTCAAAGACGACGACCTTAAGACGCTCAACGTCGGAAGCGACCTCTATCCACCGTTTGTGTATACCGACGAGTACGGCGATATCGTTGGCCTGGATGTCGAGATATTGACCGAGGCTTTGGCTCGCATTGGTTACAAGCCAAAATACCAGCTGATCGACTGGGAAAAGAAGAAGGAGCTGCTGGCGAGCGGCGAACTCGATTGTGTCATGGGCAGCTTTAGTATGACGGGTCGCGAAAACGAATATCGTTGGGCCGGCCCGTACCTTGCGAGCCGCCAGGTGGTCGCGGTCGATTCCCAGAGCGATATCTACACGCTTGCCGATCTTGAGGATAAGATCGTGGCGGTTCAGTCCACCACCAAGCCCGAGGACATTTTGCTCAATCGCATAAATGAAAACGTTCCGCAGATCAAGGAACTCTACAGCTTTTCGGACGGTTCATACCTGAACCCGGCGCTCGTCGAGGGCCTGGTCGACGCTATCGCCGCGCATGAGTCCTCGTTCCTCACCTACGAAAAAGACTATGGTGTGACATATCGCATTTTGGATGAGCCGCTGCTAGAGGTCGGTTTGGGCACCGCTTTCGATATCAACGATACGCGTGGCATCGACGTCAAGCTCACTCATGCCTATCAAGAAATGCTTGCCGATGGCACCATGGAACGCCTGGTGTCAAAGTACTTCGATGACCCTTCGCCATTTTTGAATATGGAGGGCCTGTCATGATCGATGCGCCCGACCACGCTGCTCAGGAGCGGGGCAATCGTTCGGCAGGGGCATGGCTCCTTGTCGCTCTGCTGGGGATAGCGCTCTCGGTTGTTGCCGGCATGATGAGCTACGGTTACACGACGGCCCAAGCCGAGCAGCGCTTTGCCGACGTTGTCGATTACGTGGCGACGCAGAGCCTTTCCTACGATGCATTCAACAGCGCCTATACGACCAAAAACCTGATTCGCGTTATGGAGATCGCCGGAGAGGCTGCCCGCGATATGGAGCGCGACGGTTCAGTGGATAACGCCATGCTGGAGCAATACGCCGACCAGTTCAACGTGAGCGCGCTGATCGTGACGGACGCATCGGGCAATTTGGTGTCCGAGTCCTCGACGGGCGATGTGGACTACGGGTCGCTCGCTACGTATCTCAAAGAATCACCCGTGCTGGAGGTGGCAACTCATCCGCTTAAGTCCTATACCGCCCGCATCACGCTTGCGGATGATTCGGTCGCAGACATTGGCTGCGTGACTCGGCAGGATGGCGAGGGCATCGTTATCGCGGTAAGGCATCAGAGTGCGAAAGCGGTTGCAAGCAATACACTCAAACTGCAGAGCTTGCTTGATGGCTATGAAACCATCGATAGCGGCAATATCGTGATCGAAAGCGACGGCAAGGTCGTTGCGACCAATGCCGTTGAACCCACCGTATTGGGCGTGTTCGATCTGCCTGCGACGGATGTCTTTATTGTCGACGGTATTAAGGATCGATGCCTGGCTGGTAAGGTCAGATTGGTTAACGCCGACGGCGAGTGGTATTTGGGCACATTTGGAAAAGCGCACAAATTCTATGTGTACACCTATGCCTCGGCGCAGCGCTACTTTGAGGTCGCCGCGGCTGTTGCCGCCGGCGTGCTGGTGCTCTACGGCGGTGTTATAGCCGTTGTTGTGACGGTGCGTCGCCGCGCTGATCGTCGACGTTTGACGGACTTGCTGCAGCAGGAGCGCGACTATGGCGACAAGCTGGCAAAGGCGGCGCGTGAGGCCTCGTCTGCCAACTCGGCAAAGACGGAGTTTCTGCGTCGCATGAGCCACGATCTGCGCACGCCCATCAACGGTATTCGCGGCATGGTCGAGGTTGGCGATGCCAATGCGGACGATCTGCAAAAGCAGGCTGAGTGCCGCTCAAAAATCTGGACGGCATCGGGACTGCTGCTCGACCTTGCCAACGAGGCGCTCGATATGAGTCGCCTGGAGAGCGGGCAGGTCGACCTGAACCTCGTGCCCATAAATTTGGTGGCCCTCAACTGTGAAGTGCGCGATATTCTGGAGCGCCAGGCCGAGGAGCGTCTGGTGACAATTATCTCCGACCAGCAGACGCTTAATCATCCCTATGCGCGGGTGAGCGTGACGCACCTCAAGCGTTTGTTGCTCAATATTGCCGGCAATGCCGTCAAGTACAACCGCCAGGGCGGCTATGTTCGCCTGGTGTGCCGCGAGGTGGAGCCAGCGGATGGCGTCCCCGTCTATGAATACACGATCGCCGACAACGGTATTGGTATGAGCGAGGAGTTCCAACAGCACCTCTACGAGCCGTTTTGTCGCGAGGAGCAACAGGTGGAAGGCGCTTCATCGGGAACTGGCCTGGGCGCGCCTATCGCAAAACAGTTGGTCGAGCTTATGGGCGGAACCATGAACTTTACGAGTGTCTTGGGGCAGGGGACGACGTTTACCATCCGCCTACCGTTCGAGAAGTGCGACCGCTCCGAGATTCCTCAGGCAGTTCGCGTAGATGCGGGCGATGGCGATGCGCTCCAGGGCCTGCGCGTTTTGCTCGTAGAGGATAACGATCTGAACGCCGAGATCGCGCAGTTTACGCTCAGCCGTGCCGGTGCCGTCGTGACGCATGCTAAGGATGGTGAGTCTGCCGTCGAGGCGTTTGCCGCGAGCGCACCGCACGAGTGCGACGTGGTGTTGATGGACATCATGATGCCCGGTATCGATGGCCTTGAGGCCACGCGTCGAATTCGAGCACTCGATCGCGAGGATGCCGCGACCACGCCGATTATCGCCGTGAGCGCCAACGCCTTTGCCGACGACCGCAGGCTTTCGCGTGAGGCGGGCATGGACGCGCACCTGAGTAAACCCGTGAGCTCGCAAGAGCTCGTCGAGGCGCTAGCGCACATCGCCGCCGACGCTTCATAAGCATATGGCCCGGTTCCAAGGTGGGTTGGAACCGGGCCATATTGTTATTGATGAGGCCTGCTGAGGGGCTTACTTTTCTTGAATCTGCTTGCCGCAGAGATGCTCAATTGAAATCTCGTAGAGCTGGACGCCCTTGATGTCCTTGGCGATTTCCTCTTCGACTTCTTCGGCAGAAGGGTAGTACTTAAGGGCGAGCTGGCGGACTTTGTCCTCGATAAACGCGGGGGTGTCATTCGCCAGGCGACAACGGCCAAAGACGACGGTGCTCATAACGTAGGGAGCCCAGTCACCGTCCTGGTACCACTCGTTGCCGTATACGGTAAAGCAGACCTTGTCATCGCGCTTGAGTGCGTCGACCTTGTGGCCGGCTTTGGCGCCATGGAAATAGATCTTGTCGTGCTCGGCGTCAAAGAAGTAGTTGACGGGAATGGCGTACGGGTAGCCATCGTCGCCGTTGACGGCAAAGACGCCGCGCTTGCAGGTGGCGAGCAGTTTGCGCGCTTCCTCGTCGGTGATAGCGCGTTTCTTTCGACGTAAGGGCCTAAACATCGTTGGCTTCCTTTCTGGTCGTGCGTAGTGGTTGAGCACAAACTATAGCGAAATGGATCCGTTTTTCTTGATGCGGGCGAGTATGTTTTTGAGCTTGTTAAAGTCGAGCGGTTTGGACAGATGGGCGTTCATGCCGGCGTCATGTGCCGCCTTGGCGTCCTCGGCAAAGGCGTTGGCGGTGAGCGCGATGATGGGGATATCGGCTGCATCGACCTTCTCGCTCAGACGAATCGTGCGGGTTGCCTCATAGCCGTCCATGTCCGGCATCATAATGTCCATCAGGATCGCATCGAAGCTGCCGGCGGGATGCGACAGGTACAGATCGACGACTTCGTTGCCGTTGGCGGCGCGGGTGACCACGATGCCCTCGGATTCTAGCAGCGCCTGGGCAATCTCGGCATTCAATTCGTTGTCTTCGGCGAGCAGTACGTTCATGTCGGCGAGCGAGCAGTCGAGCGCCCCCTCGACCGTATTCGCCCGCGCCTGGGGGTTCTTGTCGATATCGAGCGGAATCTGGACGTTGAACGTACTCCCCACGCCAACCTCACTCGAAATCTCAATCGTACCGCCCATCAGTTCAATAAGCGACTTGACGATTGGCATGCCCATGCCGGTTCCTTGGAACTTGCTGCGCGCATCATCACCTTCTTGGGCAAACGGTTCATAGATATGCTTTAAAAACTCGGGAGCCATGCCAATGCCAGTATCCGAAACACTAAAGCAAAAGAGCGCGCGCCCATCATCGAGTGGCTTGGTCTTTGAACTAAAGGTGACGGAGCCGCCGTGCTTGTTGTACTTAATGCTGTTGTCTAACAGGTTGATTATGATCTGTCGGATATGGGTGGGACTGCCGATCATGTATGGCCCCGTGGCGTACGGCAGACTATTGTCCTGCATTGTGATGCCGTTATCGGATGCGCGGAGCTTGCACAGCACCAGCGTATCGTCACAGAGCTCTTTGAGGTTAAAAGGCGCATGTTCCAGAGTTAGCTTGCGGTCTTCGATTTTGCCCATCTCGAGGATGTCGTTGATCAGCGAGAGTAGGTGATTGGCGGCAACACGCGCCTTGGCGCGGCTTTCGCGGGCGGCCTGCATGTCGCCGTCTTTCAATTCCTCAATTTCGATAAGACCCAGGATGCCGTTGAGTGGCGTACGGATGTCGTGGCTCATGCGCGTGAGGAATGCCGTCTTAGCGGCGTTGGCGGCATCGGCTTTTTCGCGCTCGGTTCGAGCGCGCACGAGCGTCCAGATGAGCAGGACGATGCCGACCGACAACATACCGATGAGGGCAGCGGCAATAGCGGCGCGGTTGCGATAAAGGAATCGAAGCGTGTCGGATTCCTGGGCTGTGTACGACGTGGAGGAGTAATTGCTTGCGGAGAGCGATTCTCCGGCATTGATGATGCCCTTGTTGATGATTCCCAACAGCTCGGGCTTTCCGCGCGAAATCCAGCACGAGAGCTCACAGGTGCCAGGGAGCTCGACCGTCTCGTAGCCCTCGAGATCATGACGGTCGCCAATGGTTTTTACGCGTGAACTGGGAGCGACGATGCAGTGCGCCGTTCCCTTCCTGAGGGCGTCGAACACTTCATCGCCGGATTGGTATTCGGTTACGGTCGCTGTGGGGAACAGACTTTCAAGTGCATTTTTGTTGATAAACGATGATTTGGTGCAGGCGATGTTCTGGAGGTCTTTGTTCAGGTTGCTGCCGGTGTGGATGGCAGTGAGGGACATGGTCCCCAACGATACCGACTGCACAACGCCTGTTTGCTCGGCAAACCAGTAATCTCGGTATACCGGCAGCGCAACGTCTATGCTTCCCTTTGACAGGGCCTTTGACATCATCTTGTAGCTATCAAAGGCGACGGTTTTGACCGTAATGCCAAATTTATCGTGCAGCGTCGTCGCAAGCGATGCGAGCGAACCTTCCATTTCGCCGTCTTCGTCTTCGTTACAGTAGGGGAGTTTGCCTGTAATGTAGCCGAGCGTGATGGTGCTGTCATTTGCTTTGAGCCAGGAACGTTCGGGACCGTTGAGCGATGATGAACCGCTGTTTTGGGCCGAGTAGTTAGATTTGACTTCGTCGATATAGCGTGGGTTGACGCGGGCGATTGCTGTCATGGCGGCATTGATGTCGTCCAACAGGTCGGGGCGGCTTTTGGGAACGGCAAAATAGTAGTCGCTCGAGCCGATGTAGAACATGGGGGAGGCACTGGGCGACGAGGTCGTGTCGTTCATGATGACGGCATCGACTTCGTCGTTTGCGAGCGCGTCAAAGAGATCGGATCCTCCGTCATACTCCCTGTATGTGCAGGTGATTCCTTCGTTGGCGAGCCACTGCTGGCCAACGAAGGTTTGCATAACGCCGGGGTTGCAGCCGATGGTAAGGCCTTGGAGCGCTTGGGGGTCACCCTTGGCTAGATCGTCGCGATCGGGCCTGGCATAGATGTAGTAGCGCTCGGTGCCCTCGGGGTTCGAGGAAAAGAGCAGCTTTTGGGCGCGTTCCTCGGAGTAGGAGATGTTGGGCATGAGGTCGATTTCGCCCGCCTCGAGCATGTCCATAAGTTCGGTGAAGGCGCCGGAGACGTATTCGTACTGCCAGCCGGGCGTATAGTACGACAGGGTCTGGAGGTACTCGTAACCCCATCCCGAGAGGCGCTCGCCGGGGGTGCCGTCCTGGAAGCCCTCGTTGCTGACGAGCCAACCAACGCGGACCGTTTTGACCTGTTGATCGGAGCCGGCGGCAAAGGCGGGGGCGGGCATGATGGTGCTCAGTACGGCGAGCGCGGCAAGCGCGACGGCCAGGGTGCGATATATAACTGAACGAAGGACAGCGGAAGCTCTCACATGCAATCCTAACGAATCGAGACATTACCGCACAAGGATACCAGCTCAGCCTGCCTAGCCGGCAGTTGCGCCGCTAAACGGTTCCTCCCAGCACTTGGGGACAGTCCCTTTCTGCCGGCACAGACGATATGAGCAGGACATAAAAACATTGAGAGCCCCTGCTGCATGAAAGACCG
>CABUQG010000017.1 GCA_902493535.1 uncultured Collinsella sp.
GGCGCTATAGGTCCAGGTGGCGAGGTGTTCGACCGAATGAACGCCAGCTCCACCAGAAGTAACAGGCAGGTAGATATTCGTATCTACCTTCCTTTTTATTTCTAGTCCGCACCGCGGAGAATCGAACTCTGTGCAGGGCGTGAGCGTTTTTAGCCCGCGGGTGAGGACGCCGGCAGGCGGCCGAAGCCGGTGCGGATTTGCGAAGCAAATACGCGGATTCTCCGCGCAATGCCCCAGCTAGATATAGATGCGATGCCGATCGGGCGTCTTGCCCCGGCCTCAACCCATCAACGGATTCCCCAAACCGCGGAGAATCGAACTCTATGCAGGGCGCGGCCGTAAAGAAAACGCCTTGGCAACGCAGACCGGGACACGCTTTCCCAATGGCGGCCCAGGCGGAAAGTCCATCCCGGAATCCGCGCTCAGACTGGGATGTAGTTTCCGGATGATGCCTCAAGCGGAAACTGCGACCCGGAATCGAGCCGTAGAGTGGGATATGCTTTCCCAATGGCAGCTCAAGCGGAAAGTACATCCCGGAATCCTCGTTCGGAATGGGATGCAGTTTCCAAATGAATGGCTAGCGGAAAGTTCATCCCGGAATCCGCGCTCAGAACGGGACGCGCTTTCCCAGCGGCGGTCCAAGCGGAAAGCGCATCCCGGAATCTCGCCTCAAACTGGGACACACTTTCCGCTTCACCTGCCGCCTCGAAAAACCTGCGCGCCCTCCATCCCAAAACTGGGTAGAAGAAAGCCAAAACGCAATCGCAGGAGGTCAATATGACTGCAGAAGATAAGGCAAAGAACGCTGGCAAGGTCGCGCTCGTCCTGGAGGGCGGCAGCTTCCGCGGGCAGTTTACCGCGGGCGTGCTCGACGTTCTCATGGAGGCTGGCGTCGAGATTCCGGCTGTCTACGGTGTATCGGCCGGCGCCCTCAACGGTGTGAACTACAAGTCGCACCAGATCGGCCGTGCCAATCGCATCAACCTGGCTTTCTGCAGCGACAGCCGCTTCATGGGCGCCGCATCGTTTGCGTCCACGGGCTCTATTGTGGGTTACGACTTTATCTTCAACGATGTCCAGGACCGCCTGGATCCCTTTGACAACGAGACGTTCGACGCGAGCCCCATCGAGATGTACGCCGTCGCGACGGACATGCTCTTTGGAACCGCCACGTACCTCCCGGTCAAAAGCGCCGTGCTCGATCTCGACGCTGTGCGCGCATCGACCTCTTTGCCGCTGGTGACGCCGCCGGTCGAGATTGACGGGCACAAATACGTCGACGGCGGCGTAGCCGATTCGGTCCCCATCGAGCATGTGCTCGAGGAGGCGGGCTTCGATCGCGCGGTTGTCATTGTCACGCAGGACCGCTCGTACGAGAAAAAGCCCTACGAGTTTTTGCCGGCCGCGCGCGCCCGCTATGCCGACTACCCCTATCTGCTCGAGGCTATCGAGACGCGCCACGACCGTTACAACATCCAGCGCATGCACCTGTGGAAGTATGAGCGCGAGGGCCGTGCGTTGGTCGTCGCTCCGCAAAAGCCGGTCGAGGTCGGCCATGTTGAGCACGATTCGGCAAAGCTTCTGGACCTGTATATCCGGGGCCGCCAGGAGGCAAAGCGCCTGCTCGCGGAAATCCAAGAGTTCGTTGAGCGCTAGCGACGGCGAACCCTCAAAAAATGACAACAGCTAAAGAGCTGGAAAATCACGGCTCGTGGATGACATGTGCAGAAACTCTGGTCGGAGTCAAAATACCTGTTGACTCGTACGGCGAGCGGGGTAATATGGACGGGTTACTTGCAGAGCCCCGTGAATCTCTGTAACAACACGTACTGTACATGGAGGAGTCTAAGTGATTTCGAAATCGACTCACTACGCCAAGCAGGGCGAGGTCCAGCGCAACTGGGTTCTCGTCGACGCCGATGGTGCTGTCCTGGGCCGTCTTGCCACCCAGATCGCAATGATCCTGCGCGGTAAGAACAAGCCCCAGTTCACGCCCAACAGCGACTGCGGCGACTTCGTTGTCGTCATCAACGCCGATAAGGTCCAGCTTACCGGTAACAAGGCCGACACGAAGACCTATTATCGCCACAGCGGCTACAACGGCGGCCTCAAGGCTGAGAGCTTCCGCCAGGCTATGGAGAAGCACCCGGAGAAGGTCATCGAGCGCGCCGTTCGCGGTATGCTGCCCAAGACCACCCTCGGCCGTGCCCAGATGACCAAGCTTAAGGTCTACGCTGGTGCCGAGCATCCGCATGCTGCCCAGAACCCCACGAAGATTGAGCTGGAGGCTTAAAGATGGCTGAGAACACCGTTGTCTACCAGGGTACCGGCCGTCGTAAGAACGCCGTCGCCCGCGTCCGTCTCGTCCCCGGCACCGGCAAGGTGACCATCAACAAGCGTGACGCCGAGCAGTATTTCGGCCGTCATCAGCTCGTTGAGAACGCCCTTGCTCCCTTCAAGGTGACCGACACCGCCGGTCAGTTCGACGTTATCGCTCTGTGCGATGGCGGCGGCATCTCCGGTCAGTCCGGCGCTCTGCGCCTGGGCATCGCTCGCGCTCTTCTGAACGCTGGCGACTACCGTGCTGACCTCAAGAAGGCCGGTTTCCTTACGCGCGATGCTCGCGTGGTCGAGCGCAAGAAGTACGGCCTCAAGAAGGCCCGCCGCGCTCCCCAGTTCTCCAAGCGCTAAGGTTTTATCTTCTTTCGAGATACAATGTACAAGCGGGGCCTGCCGATTCCTCGGCGGGTCCCGCTTTTCTTTTTCGACTAGGGTGGGCGGTTGCATATCGCCTGCTAGGGAAGGAGCAATCCTATGCCCCAGAACATCTTCGGTACCGACGGCGTCCGCGGCGTCGCCAACGCCGATCTCTCGTGCGACCTCGCGTTTCGCCTGGGCCGCGCGGCGACCAAGTTCCTTGGTCCGGATATCTGTGTCGGCCGCGACACGCGCCTTTCGGGCACCATGCTCGAGAGCGCTCTGACCGCCGGCATCATGGCCGAGGGCGGCCGTCCGCACTGCTGCGGCGTCATCCCCACGCCTGCCGTGGCGCTGCTCACTGTTCAAAACGAGCTCGATGGCGGCATCGTCATCTCTGCTTCGCATAATCCGCCGGAGTTCAATGGCATCAAGTTCTTTAGCCGCAAGGGCATGAAGCTTCCCGATGCTGTCGAGGAAGAGATCAGCGCCTGGGTCATGTCCGAGGAAGCCATGGCTGCCGACACGCTGCCGACCGGCGCCGGCGTGGGCCTCATCATCAAGATGAAGGACGCTCGCAAGGCATACGTCGACCACGCCATCGATACGCTTGATGGCCTGAGGCTCGACGGCCTGGTCGTTGCCGTCGACTGCGGCCACGGTGCTTCTTGCCAGACCACGCCCGCCGCGCTGCAGCGCCTGGGCGCCACGGTCCATGCCATCAACACCGATTACTGCGGCACTGACATTAACGTTGAGTGCGGCTCTACGCACCTTGAGCCCCTGCGCGAGCTCGTGCTGCGCACCCATGCTGATATCGGTCTGGCCCACGACGGCGACGCCGACCGCGTACTGTTCGTGGACAGCGAGGGCAATGAAATCGACGGTGACTACATCCTGGCTATCTGCGGTTCTGACCTCGCCGCTCGCGGCAAGCTCGCCAACTCCGAGATCGTCTCGACCGTCATGTGCAACCTTGGCTTCTCCATCGCTATGAAGGAGCAGGGTTTCGAGATGGTTCAGACCGCCGTGGGCGACCGCTACGTTCTGGAGCGCATGCTCGCGGACGGCGCCGTCATCGGCGGCGAACAGTCCGGCCACATCATCTTCCTGGAGCACAACACCACCGGTGATGGCCTGGTGACGGCTCTGCAGCTGCTGGCCGTGCTCAAGCGCACCGGTCGTACCCTCACCGATCTTGCCGGCATCATGAAGAAGTACCCGCAGGTACTCGTCAACGTGCATTCCGACAACAAGGCTGGTCTGGACGATTGCCAGCCCATTTGGGATGCCGTCGCTGCTGCCGAGAAGGAGCTTGACGGCCGCGGCCGCATTCTGGTGCGCCCGAGCGGTACCGAGCCGCTGGTCCGCGTGATGGCCGAGGCCGAGACGCACGAGCTGACCCAGCGCGTTGTCGACGACATCGTCGAGGTTGTCAAGCGCGAACTTCCCTAATGGTCAAAAACGGGTGCCAAGTGGTAAACTGTTAAGGTTATTTTGGTTGATCGGTATGTCCGAGGGGGAGCATGTTCACTAAAGTCCTAAGGTCTTTTGGTATGCGTGGTCGAGTCCTTACGTTGGATGCTCCCATCTCGGGTGACGTCATTCCGCTCTCCGAGGTAAACGATCAGACGTTTGCTACCGGCCTTTTGGGCCAGGGCGTGGCGATTCAGCCCACCGGAACGCGCGTGATCGCGCCGGCTGATGCCAAGGTCGAGGCTATTTTTCCCACGGGACACGCCGTTGCGCTTAACACGGTCGATGGCCTGGACGTGCTCATCCACGTTGGTTTGGACACTGTTCAGCTCGAGGGCAAGCACTTTACCGTACATGCGCAAGTGGGTGACATCGTCCATAAGGGCGATGTACTCATTGAGTTCGATCGCGAGGCAATTGCTGCCGAGGGCTACGATGTGACGGTTCCCATCTTGGTGTGCAACTCCGTTGAGTTCTCGAGCATCAAGGGCTCCGTTGGCGTGCATGTCGAAGAGATGGACCAGCTCATCGTTGCTCGCGAGCGCTAGCAAGTGCACGTGGCCATTAGTCTACAATTCAAACACGTTTACGGAGGGCGCCCTTGAAAGAGGACGCCCTCAGTGGCAAGATGGGATTTGTCCGAAGCTAAAAGGCTTTGGGTCACCGTGGACGGGCAGGGGCCTCGACGCGGCTAGACACGAGACACATACATTACGCGACCTCGCCCTGGTGGCCGCACACGTTGGTTGCGGCCGACGCGGGCCGCGGGCAAGTGCTTGTAAGGGAGCCTTGCCTCTCTTGTACGAGAAAGGACGCGTAATGAAGATCATTAAAGCTAAAGACTACGAGGATATGAGCCGCAAGGCCGCTAATATCATCTCGGCCCAGGTTATCCTCAAGCCCGACTGTGTGCTGGGCCTTGCCACCGGCTCCACCCCGATCGGTGCCTACAAGCAGCTCGCTGCTTGGTACAAGAAGGGCGACGTCGACTTTGCCGAGGTCAGCACCTATAACCTGGACGAGTATCGCGGCCTTTCGCACGACGATCCCCAGAGCTATCACTACTTCATGCGTGAGAACTTCTTCGATCACATCAACATCGACCTGAACAACACGCATGTGCCCGACGGTTCCAACCCCGACGCCGCCGCTGCCTGCTCTGAGTACGACAAGATCGTCGCCGCCGCCGGTTACCCGGATCTGCAGCTGCTCGGCATTGGCAACAACGGCCACATCGGCTTCAACGAGCCCGATGACCACTTCTCCAAGGGCACGCACTGCGTCGACCTCACCGAGAGCACCATTCAGGCCAACAGCCGCCTGTTCGACAGCATCGACGATGTTCCCCGTCAGGCCTACACCATGGGTACCCAGACCATCATGTATGCCCGCATGATCCTGGTCGTCGCCAATGGCGAGGCCAAGGCTCAGGCCGTGCATGACATGTGCTATGGTCCGGTTACGCCCGAGTGCCCGGCTTCGATCCTGCAGCTGCACACTAACTGCGTTGTCGTTGCCGACGAGGCCGCCCTTTCGCTCTGCGAGTAGCGCGAATCCTGCAGCTCGACATAGCCTTGCCTAAGGCCTCCGCTTTGCGGGGGCCTTTTTGCTATCCCTTTTTGCCCACTTGACCAAAAACTTGCCGCAAGCTTGACGAATGCCGGATGTCCAACAGCTTGATTCATTCTATACCAGATTCTATGCAAAAATGCCACTAGAAGGTCGTAGACGGTAGCGGGTGCTAGGCGAGTTGAATGACATGGCTGAACCTTGTTCATCTGCGTTACACTGCCGCTTAGATGGGACAAGCTGACAAGCTCATTTACCTGCTTAAAGACCGATTAGTCGGGGGATTAATAACAATCGGTCCTCGCTGTACAAAAACTTGCCGCTTGCGTACCAAAAGACAACCTAAAACACAAGGTCGCTCTATTCATAGCGCGGCTTGTATGGTCTTGCGGCTACAGTGTCCATACGGTCGAGTTGAGGAGCGGGCATGGTAAACGATTTGAGCGGTATAGACGACCTCGAGCTGATGCCGCTGGGCGGAGGCTATATGGTGCGACGCGAACGCTTGATGAATGAGCTTATCGCCAAGGGCCGAAAGGCCGGCATCGTGGTTCTTTATGCGCCCGACGGGTTTGGGAAGACCTCGGTGCTGCTGCAGTACACCCATGAGGTTAAATGCGACCCGACGCGAGGCCCCGTGCGGATTATCGAGGCCGATCGCGCCACTGGGCGCGAGGTGTTTATGCAGCTCGAGGTGGTTACCGAAGAACTCAAAGACAAACCGCACTCCCTTATCGCGATTGATAATGTGCCAAACCTCGATCAGCACGATACCGAAGACCTCATCGACAGGATTCGCGGCCTGCGCGCTATGGGGATAGGGGTCTTTATCTCCTGCCGTCCTTCAAATCGTCAGCTGATTCATGGGCTGGGCGATTCGGTTAAGATCAATGCGCAGATGCTCAAGGTGCATGCCTATGAGTATTCGGCGTGGGCATCGGCGTTTTCGATCAGCACATCGCTCGACTTCTATCAGCTCACGCAGGGCGTGCCCGAGCTCGTTTCGGCATTGCAGACAGGTCTGTATGGCCAAGGCGACGTAGCCGGTCTGCTCGAAAACGAGATTGTCAACGTATATGGCGCGGCACTTGCCGATCTGGCTTCGCTCGACAATAATGCGCTGTTTTGCGTGGCATGTCTCATGGTTTTGATGGGCGAGGGCAATATCGCAGAACTCGAGGCTTGCGGGGTGAGGCTGTCGATGGTCGACCAGTCCTATTTTGTACGCGACTACCCGATCTTTGGCTTGGATCCCGCCGAGCGGAGTTTTACGTGTCTGGGCACGGAGGATAACGGACGCTTGCGCTTGCGTAAGTTGGTGGCCGAGGTTCGCCCCGAACTTGTTCCGAGGGCGGCCCGGATTTTGCTTAAGGCGGGCCGATGCGATGCGGCGATGGGCCTGGCGGACGCCTTTTTGGACCGTGAAGCGGTCCTTGAACTTGCTGGTCAGTATGGGGTCGATCTTGCTCTGACGGGGCACGGGGCCGATATCTGCCGAGCAGCGCTGGGCACGATCGATGCCGACGATCCGGCTCCAGAGCCAACGCCTGCCGAGGCGCTTGGCGTATATCTGGCAGCGGTCAGCGTGTCCAATACAAAGCTTGCTCGCTATATGGCATCGGTCATCGAGCGCGGGGGCGAACGGGCGGCCTGCGAAATAGACCCTGTTTCATGGAGGGTGGCCCAGACACTGACGGCTGTTTGCTATGGGGACAACGGGCTTGGGCTTCCTACGAACCTGGCCGTGCCAGAAATAGAGACGTCCCACACCGCACTCGACATGCTGTCCGCGCATATCGAGGTCAAGCGATGCCTGACCGAACGGGGAGATGACGGCGGCGTTCTACAGCAGCTCAAAACGAGCAAGGCCTACGACTGCGAGCTCGACATCGCGGGGATTGTTATACGGGCCGATAGTATGCTGGTGGAGCTCTTTGACGGGTCGTTTGCGGGAACCGACGAGCGCGACGACGAGATGACGATGGTGCGGGAGGCGCTCGACGTACGTGGGCTTAAGGCGATGGCTATCTGGGTGCGCATGGTGTTGGCGGCACGGCGGCTCCTTTCCGGCTTGCCGGTAACCGACGACGCGGCGTTCAACGAGCTCGATCGTTTTGCCGTGCGCATGCGCGACAACCAGATTCAGCTGTTTGGCCTGTTGCTAGAAGGCTGGCAGTCGCTGGCAGAGGGACGGCCGGTTAATGCAAAGTTCCGTGCGGTCCAAGTGCTCAAACTTGCCGAGGAGTCGATTGGGTACATGCGCGATAACGCATTGCTGCTGGAGCGCGCGGCATATCTGCGTAACACCTCGATGGTTTCGGTACGCGAGGAAGCGGAGCTACTCGATATAAGCCAGACGCAGGTTGGTGGCGCAGAAGCCTGGATGGTGGCGCTGCATTTGGCCTGTGCGGGCCGAGACAGCGATCTTGCGGCCTGGATGTCCATGAATCGTGCGGGGATTCTAGAGCCATCGTATCGGCTCTTTGCGCGCCTTGCCATGCATTGTCTGGGCGAGCCGGCGGCCAGGATACGCAAGAAGCTTCCCGTGCGCGAGCTGTCGCGGTACTCGCTGCGCGACGATTTGGAAGGGGAGGGCGAGCGCCTATTCCAGGCCGGCGGGGTTGAAGCCGTTGATACCATCGACCATATCGAGATTCGCATGTTTGGTGCGTTTCGCGCCGAGCGCGACGGGTTTCCCATCACGGACAAAATGTGGCGCCGCAAGAAGGCGGCGACGCTTGCCGAGCGGCTTGCGCTGGGCATGGATGCGCTCGTCGATCGTGAGACGCTGGCCATGGAGCTGTGGCCCCATGCCGAGTTCAATAGCGCCCGCAACAACCTGTACTCGACGATATCGCGCTTGCGGTCGGCTTTGGGACCGACGCCGGATGGCAAGTCGTGCGTGCTCATCCAAAATGAATGCATTGGGCTCAACGGCGACTACGTCAAGACCGATGTACGGCTGTTTGACCAGATAAGCCGCGAGGTTTTGGGAAATCGCACGGGTGCGCGCGGGCCCCATTTAGTTGAGCTGTGCCTTAAGATTGAGCAGCTTTATGCCGGACCGCTGTATGTTCCCAATGGCTGTAATCCCACCTACTTTTTGCGCATGCGGCGCATTATGCAGTCAAAGTACATCGATTGCATGATTAAGGGAGCAAATGCCGCTCTAGAAGAAAACGATCTGCAGTCGGCGATTTGGCTGGCGGAGTCGGGGCTTCGACAGGAAACGGCGCGTGAGGATATGGTGCGCTGCGCCATGCGCGTCTACAGTGCGGCGGGGCGGCGGCGCGATATCGTCGAGCTGTACAGCGGGCATATGCACCACCTGAGGGAGCAGGTCAATGGCGTGCCCGAGCCCGAGACGCGGCGTCTATACGAGCGCTTGGTGGAGGGGCGGCTCAATCGCGTGCTGGTCGAGCGATAAAAAACGGGCGCCCGAAGTACTTGGGCACCCGTAAGCTTGCTATGTGTTGGATCGCCGGATCATTGGCTCTTAGACGAGCTTGATCTTCTCGATGTCCTTGCGCGAGGACTCGCGATACAGTGAGAACTTGCGGCCGATGACCTGGACGACCTCGGCGTGGCAACGCTCGGCGAGCTCCTCGGCGGCCTCGCGGGCGGAAAGGCTGGAGCCGTCCAGCACAGAGCACTTAACGAGCTCGTGCTTCTCCAGGTAGGCGACCGTCTGCTCGACGGTGCCCTCGTTGACGTCGGACTTGCCGATGATGATGGCGGGGTTGAGGTGATGGGCCATGCTGCGAAGCTGCTTGACCTGGGCTCCTGTCAGTGCCATGGGTTCTCGCTTTCTATGTATGGGGCGCCCCGCGACGGGGCCTTAATCTACGTGAGCTGTCCCACGATAGCGCAGGAACGGCGCGGTGTGGAGCGCGTTTGCCCAGTTCAAAAAGAATGCGGATGCCGAGTGAGTGGGCAGTGCGGGCTGCGAACAGGCTATGAGCTGGGCGCAGAGACCGGCTCCCATGCAATAAACGCCCAACGAACCTTGCGGACATGATCGAGCATATAGCGCCCCTGCGGCACGCCCTTGGAGCCCGGCTCACCGGCATGGGGATTCTCGATCATGTGCTGGGCGATGTAATCGCGCAGACGGTCGACCTTATCCTCGTTGCCATGCTCAAGCATGCGGGAAAAATCTGCTACGCCCGCCTCAAGGTTATCGAAGGTATCGCGACGAGGCGATTCAAAGTATGTAACCTGCGGCAGGGCACCCATCTGAATGAGGATGTTGAAGGCGTACACAAAGCCATTACTGCAGGTAACCGAGGCACCGATGGCGTTCATCACGTGCAGGTCATAGCGCGGGCTGGAGTTGGCGACCATCGTGACAGCACAACGCCGGCGAGCCGTGCGGTCGAGCTTGGCAAGCGCGCCTTTTAGGTTGGTCGTCGTAACCGACCGACTGGCAAAGGCAACATCTACCGCTTTTGCGATCGGTCCAACCAAATACCAGTCATCATCCCAAGCAAGCTCAAGCGGCGTAATAAGATCTTCGAGCCCGTAATACTCAATGCCGGCATCAAGCGTGCCCAACATGGCAGGAGAGAAGTCGGCAGCAATCACGGAATGCCCAGCCTGAGCAAGCGGAATAGCAATCGCCCCAGCCCCACACCCCATATCAAGCACCGACTCACCAGGCTTCAACGCCAACAGCTTTATAAAATCCCGAGCATAAGGGGCAGTCTCCAACGGCCGAAAATGCCGAGCCCGCTTATCCCACTCAAAAGAATCATCAGCCCGATGTCGAGCAGCTTGCAAGCGCATCCATTCGCCATTCCAATCCGCAGAAAGCAGCTCAGAACGAATCAAATCATCAGCCACGGGCCATCTCCCTCACAACAAAAAAGCGACTCCTCCCAAAAGAAGAGCCGCAACCAGCATATATCAGAAAGAACCGATCCAACGCCAAACCGCCCTCACAACCAAGGCGGGCAGGAGCGAAGCGACTGCCATACGGGATAGAACCCAACTGAGGTTCCGTTGTGCGGGAGCCCCGGGGAGGGCAAATATATAAGGTCGATCGCGAGTTCCGCACGAGCCGGAGAGCACTTAATGTGCTCTCCGTGCGAGTCAGGACTGTCCGAGCAGGCGACCTTATATATTTGCCCTCCCCGGGGCTCCTCGCTCGAACCCCTCAGCTAGTTCTTCAGCGAGTTCAGCGGCGCCGGGAATCGACCACCACGGTGGGCAAGCACGGTGCCGGCGTTGGGGTTCACCGGCATGATGGGCGCACGGCCGAACAGGCCGCCGTACTCGACGCAGTCGCCCACGCCCTTGCCGATGGCGGGGATCACGCGGACGGCCGTGGTCTTGTTGTTGATGACGCCGATGGCCATCTCGTCGGCGATGATGCCGGCGATGGTCTCGACCGGAGTGTCGCCAGGGATGGCAATCATGTCCAGGCCAACGGAGCACACGCAGGTCATGGCCTCGAGCTTCTCGAGCGAAAGCGCGCCGGCCTCGACGGCGGCGATCATGCCGGCGTCCTCGGACACGGGAATGAAAGCGCCCGAGAGACCGCCCACGCTGGAGCTGGCCATGACGCCGCCCTTCTTGACGGCATCGTTGAGCATGGCGAGCGCGCAGGTCGTGCCCGGGCCACCGCAGGTGCCAACACCGATGATCTCGAGGATGCGTGCGACGGAGTCGCCGATGGCGGGCGTGGGAGCCAGCGACAGGTCGACAATGCCCTTCTCGACACCCAGGCGATGGGCGGCCTCGCGGCTCATGAGCTCGCCGGCACGGGTGATCTTAAAGGCGGTCTGCTTGATTTTCTCGGCAACCTCCATCATCGATGCGGAGTCGGGGAGCGTCTCCAGGGCTGCGGCCATAACGCCGGGGCCCGAGACGCCTACGTTGATGACGGCGTCGGCCTCGCCACCGCCGTGGACGGCGCCCGCCATAAACGGGGAGTCCTCGACCATGTTGGCAAAGCAGACAAACTTGGAGGCGCCAACGGAATCCTGGTCGGCCGTGAGCTTGGCGGCATCGATGATGGTCTGGGCGGCCATGAGCACGGCATCCATGTTGATACCGGCGCGCAGGCTGGCGACGTTGACGCTGGAGCAGACGCGGCTCGTGGTAGCGAGCGCCTGGGGGATGGACTGGATGACGCGGCGGTCGGCGTCGCCGATGCCCTTCTGGACGAGTGCGGAGAAGCCGCCCAGGTAATCGATGTCGAGCGTCTCGGCCGCGCGGTCGAGGGCATGCGCGATGGGGGTGAGGTCCTCATCCTTGCAGCACGCGGCGATCTGCGCCACCGGGGTGACGGAAACGCGCTTGTTGACGATGGGGATACCGTACTCGCGCTCGAGGTTCTCGGCGGTCTCGACCAGATGCTCAGCCGTGTGCGTCACGTGGTCGTAGATTTTCGTGCACATGCGGTCGAGGTTCTCGTCGCCGCAACCCATGAGCGAAACACCCATGGTGATGGTCCTGATGTCGAGGTTCTGTTCCTCAACCATGCCGCGGGTTTCCGCGATTTCTGCGGGCGTGATCGCCATCCTTGCGCTCCTATCTGCCAAAACGAGCATAGTCTTATCTATTCTAACGTGCCGCACGTGCCATGTGGCGCGTGCGGCACGTTTTGGTGCTCGGTTGTTTCCGTTGTGTTACTGCCCAAAGACCTCTTCGGCGATGCGAGCGCTTTCGGCGGCGTCCTTGGCGTAGTAGTCCGCGCCGATCTGCTTGGCGTATTCGGGGGTGAGTACGGCGCCGCCCACGATGATCTTGACGCCCGGCACCTCAGTATGAAGCAGCTTGATGGTCTCCTCCATGGCGACGACTGTGGTAGTCATAAGCGCCGAGAGGCCGACGAGTTTGATGTCGCGCTCCTTGACGGTCTTGAGTACTTCCTGCGGATCGACGTCGCGACCCAGGTCAAAGACGGTGTAGCCGTAGTTGTCGAGCAGCATTTTGACGATGTTCTTGCCAATATCGTGGATGTCGCCCTTGACGGTGGCCACGCAGATTTTGCCCTTGTCGGCAATCTCGCCGGCGGGCATCAGGCGCTTGATGGTGTCGAAGCCCACGCGCGCGGCCTCGGCCGAGGCCATGAGCTGCGGCAAGAAGAACTTTCCCTGGTCAAAGAGGACGCCAACCTCGTCGAGGGCGGGGATAAAGTGGTTGTTGATGAGGTCCATGGCGTCGTGATCTGCCAGAAGACGCTCGGTCTCGGCTGCGATCTCGCCTTTGCGGCCCGAGACGACCATGTGGCGGATGGGATCGTCATCGGCGCTTGCGGTGGTGCTTGCGGCAGGTGCGGCATCGCTCGATACTGCTTGAGCTGCTGCCGGGTTTGCAGCGATCTTGTACGGATCGGTCCAGTCGGCGTAGCGCTCGATGTATCCGGTCGAGCCCTTGTCCTCAACGCTCAGCACGCGATAGCTGTAGACGGTGTCCATAAAGCGCTTGGAACCCGGGTTCATGATGGGGGCATCGAGGCCCGCGCCAAAGGCGGCGGCCAAAAAGACCGAGCCCAGCAGCGGGCGGGCAGGCAGGCCAAAGCTGATGTTCGACACGCCGAGCGCGCACTTGACGCCCAGGCGTTCCTTGCACAGGGACATGGCGCGCAGAATCTGTTCGGCCTGGCGTTGATTGGTCGAGGCGGTCATGACCAGGCAGTCGATGAGGATGCGGTCCGGTCCGATACCGTAGCGCGCAGCCTCGGTTACGATGCGCTCGGCGATGGCGAAGCGAGCCTCGGCGGTATCGGGGATGCCGCCTTCGTCGAGCGTGAGGCCGACAACGTTGGTGCCGTAGTGGGCGACTAGGGGAAAGATCTCGTCCATGATTTGCCGTTTGCCATTGACCGAGTTGATGATGGGCTTGCCGGCGTAGCGGCGCACGGCTGCCTCGACGGCTGCGGGGTCGGTGGAGTCGATCTGCAGCGGCAGCAGCGTGGAGCCCTGGAGCTGCTCGGTCGCCTGCTGGATGATCTTGACCTCGTCGATCTCGGGCAGGCCTACGTTGACGTCCAGGATGTCGGCGCCCTGTTCCTGCTGGCTGATGCCCTGGCTCACGACGTAGTCCAGGTCGCCGTCGCGCAGGGCCTGTTGCAGGCGCTTTTTGCCGGTGGGATTGATGCGCTCGCCGATGACGGCGATCTTGTGGCCGTCACAGGGAAGGTCCACGACCGTCTGGGCGCTCGTGACCGACATACTGGGCTTGCGGTGGCGCGGGCTGGGCGTGTGGTTGTCGATAAGCGTGCGCAAGGCCGCCATGTGCGCCGGTGTGGTGCCGCAGCAGCCGCCCACGACGCTCACGCCGTCGGCGATCATGCCGGAGACGGCCTCGGCGTATTCGGGGGCCTGGATATCAAAGACGGTATTGCCGTCATCGTCCACGTGGGGGAGTCCTGCATTGGCCTGAACCATAACGGGCTTGTCCGTAACGGTGAGCATGCGTGCGGCGAGCCCTCTGAGCTCGGCCGGTCCCTGGCTGCAGTTGATGCCCAAAACGTCGGCGCCGATGGCGTCGAGCGTGACGGCGGCCACCTCGGGACTCGTACCCAGGAACGTGCGACCGTCTTCCTCAAAGGTCATGGTGGCAAAGACGGGCAGGTCGGAGTTCTCGCGGCAGGCGAGGACGGCAGCCTTGATCTCGGCAAGGTCGGTCATGGTCTCGATAATAAAGAGGTCCACGCCCGCGTCGACGCCGGCGCGCACTTCCTCGGCAAAGAGGTCATAGGCCTCGTCGAAGCTCAGGGTGCCCAAGGGGCGAAGCAGTGCGCCGATGGGGCCGATATCGCCGGCGACATAGTGGGCGCCGGCCGCGCGGGCGCAGGCGACGGCGGCGGCAAAGACATCTGCCACGGTGGCGGCGCCGTCGAGCTTGTGGGCGTTGGCGCCAAAGGTGTTGGCGGTGATCACGTCACAGCCGGCCTCGACGTACTGACGCTGAATATTGGTAATGACCTGGGGCTCCTCAAAGTTGAGCAGCTCGGGCAGGGCGCCTGCCTTCATGCCGGCGGCCTGCAACATGGTGCCCATGCCGCCGTCGAACAGCAGGTGTCCCGTGCCCTCGATAGCGGCGCGCAGGCGATCGTCCTTAATGCGAAGGTCATCGATCGTGCGTGTCTTGTATGCAGCGCCATTGCGGCGTGCGGCATCAACGGGCGCCGCCAGCGCGGCGCCGTCCAGATCATGAGTGATAAGCGGAGTAAACATCGATGGCTCCTAATGGCTGGAATAGCAGGTAGTGTGGGCGGCGCGGAAGCGGCAGTGCTCGTGCATACGGCAGATATTGCAGGTGGGGCGGCTCTGGGCGTCGTGGACCTCGCCGTCGAACAGACCGATCACCGCGGTCACGCTCTTGGTGGGCATGAGCAGGCTGGTGGGGGTGACGGTAAGCCCGATGAGCCGTGTGGCGTTGAGCGCATCCACGATCGAGCGCTGGGCAGAGAGCGGGCAGTCGCCATAGCCGGGACTGAAGCGCCAGTTGCCGGCGAGCCCGTGTGCAGCGGCGTCTGTCTTGACCTGTCGGTCCATCTGCTCAACAGCAGCTTCTACATAGGCAGAGCATGCGGCGTCGAGCACGGCTCCCTCTAGGGGTTGCTGGGCTCCCGTGGTGCGCAGGCGACGCTCAGCGTCCATGCCGAGGGTGCATACCATGAGTGCGGCAAAGCGGGCGTCTTTGAGATGGCGATAGATATCGCGACCGCGCAGCTCAACGTTGGTGCCGACCAGACGGATGCAAGGCTCGCCCTGCTCGTCAACGCCCGTGGCATCGACGGCAAACACGCGTCGCACGCCACGGGGCTCAATGTCCAGTTCCAAACGTTCAACGACAAGCTCAATACGCTGCGACAGCTCGGGCTCAATCTGCTGGCCGCTGTAGCCCAGATACCGCAGCATCTCGGCACGGTCGACACGAGGGTGGTGGGCAGCGTCGATACGGTAAAGCGCCGGCGACGCAAGGTCGGCCGGCACTTCAACAACGGTTGTATCGACGTGCGGTTTTTCCATTACCCCAGGCGCTCCATAATGGTCGCGGCGATTGCAGGACGGTTCATAGTGTACAGGTGCAGACCGTCGGCACCGTGCTCCTTAAGGTCGCAAAGCTGACGAGCAGCATAATCTACACCGGCTGCCTGCAGGCTCTCGGGGTCGTTCTCGTACTTGGCGAGGATCTTGATGACGGGGGAGGGCAGCGACGCGCCGCACATAAAGACCATGCGGCTGATCTGCGACTTGCCCATAAACGGCATGATGCCCGCGGTAATGGGCACGGTGATGCCGGCCTTGTCGGCAAGCTCGCGGAAGCGATAGAAGCACTCGTTATCAAAGAAGAGCTGTGTCACAAAGAAGCTTGCGCCGGCGTCTTGCTTTTGCTTGAGGTGCTCGACCGAAAGGTTGAGATCCTCGCAGGCAATGTGGCCCTCGGGGTAGGCTGCGGCGCCCACGCAAAAGCCGGCGTCGACGAGCTCGGGGATGAGGTCGCGGGCATAGGCGTAGTCGGAGGCAGGCTTGTCGTCCTCGGTCGCGCCGGCGGGCAGGTCGCCGCGCAGGGCTAGCACGTTTTCCACGCCGGCAGTGCGATACTCGTCAATCTTGGCGGCGATGTCGGCGTGGGTGCGGCCCACGCAGGTGAGATGCGCTACCGAGGGTGTATCGAATTCGCTCGAAATCATATGCGCGATGGGGGCGGTGGTGGCACCGTTACCCGAGCCGCCGGCCGAGCAGGTGACCGAGACAAAGCTCGGCGAAAGCTTACACAGATTGCCTGCCACCTCGCGAGCCGTGTCGAGGGTAAGCTCGCCCTTGGGCGGGAACATCTCAAACGAAACGGGTGCGGTGCCCTGGGACGCTGCCTGCTTAAAAACCTCGTCGACGCGCATATCGTGCTCCTTTAGATACTTAATAGTGTGATGTGTGGTAAGGATTCTACAGCACCACTGTGTTACGGTGGAGTTTCACTCGCTATTTGGGGATACCAATCGAAAATGCTTTGCTATCGGCATTTCTTATAACAGAGCGGTCAATCTAGGATGGGGCTATAAAGACTGGTATCTGATACGAAATACCAGTTAATAGAGCCCCATCCCAAATTGACTACCCTTAAACTATGGGGAGAGGTCTGCAATTTATACAGTTGATTGGCTGTTGAGGGTGGCAACGCCGCCTCGATAGGGTAACCTCATTGATTGGTTTCGTGACAGCAACATAACGGTAATGTCGCGGAAACACGACGAGCCTAATCTATGACTCGTTCGTTAGTAATCAACACCGCTTCTCACGCGGTGCCGATACGAAGGGAGTTCCGTATGGCCGATCTTACTGACCGCTTCGGGACCATGGTGTTCTCTGAGGAAGTCATGAAGGACTACCTCCCCAAGGACATTTGGAAGCGCCTTGCTGCAACCCTCGAGGGCGGTGAGCCACTCGACCTGGATGTGGCCAACGCCGTTGCCCACGCCATGAAGGTCTGGGCCATCTCCAAGGGTGCGACGCACTACGCACACTGGTTCCAGCCGCTTTCGGGCATTACTTCCGAGAAGCACGACAGCTTCCTGGAGCCCAACCACGACGGCACCGCTATTACCAAGTTTACGGGCAAGAACCTCATCCAGGGCGAGCCGGACGCCTCCAGCTTCCCCAACGGCGGCCTGCGCGCTACCTTCGAGGCCCGTGGCTACACCGCTTGGGATCCCACTAGCCCCGCCTTTATCAAGGACGATGTCCTGTGCATCCCCACGGCTTTCTGCTCCTACACGGGCGAGGCCCTGGACAAGAAGACCCCGCTGCTGCGCTCCATGACCGCGCTCTCGCGTGAGTCTAAGCGCGTTTTGGCGCTGTTTGGCAAGACCCCCAAGAAGGTCGTTCCTTCCGTGGGCGACGAGCAGGAGTACTTCCTGATCAAGAAGGACGCCTATCGCAAGCGCAAGGACCTGGTCATCACCGGCCGCACCCTCTTTGGTGCTGCTCCCTGCAAGGGCCAGGAGCTCGAGGAGCACTACTTTGGCGCTATCCGCCCCACCGTCTCGGCCTATATGAAGGACCTGGACGATGAACTGTGGGCGCTTGGCATTCCCGCCAAGACCAAGCACAACGAGGTTGCTCCCTGCCAGCATGAGCTCGCACCGGTCTATGGCGAGGTCAACGAGGCCATCGACCAGAATCTGGTCATGATGGAGAAGATGAAGCTCATCGCCTCCCGCCACGACTTGGTCTGCCTGCTGCACGAGAAGCCCTTCGAGGGCATCAACGGTTCGGGCAAGCACAACAACTGGTCGCTTGGCACCGAGTCCGAGAATCTGCTCGATCCGGGCGACACCCCGCTCGACAACCTGCAGTTCATCGTCTTCCTCACCGCGGTGATCGAGGCCGTCGATAACTATCAGGAGCTCCTGCGTGCCTCCGTTGCCTCGGCCGGCAACGACCATCGTCTGGGCGCCAACGAGGCTCCTCCGGCGATTATGTCCATCTTCCTGGGCGACCAGCTTACCGAGGTCGTCGAGAAGATCATTGATGGCAAGGCTTCCGTCCATGCCACGCGCGGCGTGCTCGACCTGGGCGCCGATACCCTGCCCAAGCTGATGCAGGATAACACCGACCGCAACCGCACCTCCCCGTTTGCCTTCACCGGCAACAAGTTCGAGTTCCGTGCCTGCGGTTCCGAGCAGAACGTTTCCGACTCCAACCTGGTGCTCGATGCCGCCGTGGCCAAGTCGCTCAAGTCCTTCGCCGACGCGCTTGAGGGTACGCCCGAGGATGAGTTCCAGGACGCCGCGCTCGAGTACTGCAAGAAGGTCCTGACCGACCACCAGCGCATCCTGTTCTCCGGTGACGGCTACTCTGACGAGTGGCCCGTTGAGGCCGAGAAGCGCGGTCTTGCCAACAACAAGACCACGGCCGACGCCCTGCCCGCCTTTGTTTCCGATAAGGCCATTGCGCTCTTTGAGGAGACGGGTGTCCTGACCAAGGCCGAGGCCCAGTGCCGCTACGACTGCAAGCTCGAGAAGTACAACAAGCTCATGAACATCGAGGCCACAACGATGGTTCGCGAGGCGCGTCGTACCTATCGCCCGGTCATTACCGCCTATGCCACCAAGGTCGCTAAGGGCCTTGAGACTATTCGTGCCGCCGGTGCTGAGGCCGCCATGCAGTGCGAGCAGAACACGCTCAACAAGCTCTGCAACGGCATCACCACCATCAACGACTCCATCAAGGCGCTCGACGCCGTGCATCAGAAGGCCGAGGCTCTCGATGGCCAGGAGCAGGCCAACGTGTATGCACACGAGGTCGTTCCCGCTATGGATACGCTGCGCGCCGCCGTGGATGCCATGGAGGAGATTGTGGCCGCCGACTACTGGCCGGTCCCGACCTACGACGACATTCTGTTCTATGTGTAACAGACACGTTTGATTTTGCGTGTGAAGGGGTCTCGCCTGTGTGAGGCCCCTTCTTTTTTGCCGCTTTGACCTGCTTTGAACTTGCAGTCGAGCGAGCGTTTCGCGCGGGGCATCTTAAAAGTTGTAACCTGTTTTGGCATGCGGACGTTTCGGGCGTTTGTTCATAAAGGGGAGGGTGATCCGATGAGGGTATTCGATATCGTGTTTAGCCCGACCGGCGGAACGGAAAGGGCGTCTGGCTACATTGCCAATGCGTTGGAAGGGGAAACCGTTGCTGTAGATCTGACCGATAGCGGGCTTGGTTTTCGCACGGTTGCGATGACAAAAGAGGATGTAGCCGTGATCGCGGTGCCCTCGTATGGCGGGCGAGTCCCGGCTGTGGCTGCGGAGCGCTTGGGTATGATGCGGGGAAACGGTGCGCAGGCGGTTCTGGTTTGTGTTTACGGAAACCGCGCGTATGAGGACACGCTGGTCGAGCTTGAGGATGCGGCAAAGGGCGCGGGCTTTCGGGTGATCGCGGCGGTTTCTGCCATCGCCGAGCATTCTATTGTTCGCCAGTTTGCAGCCGGTCGGCCAGATGCGCAGGACGCGGCGCAGCTCATTGGGTTTGCGGATCAGATTCAGCAAAAGATGTCTGCAGGAGATGCTTCTGAGCCGGCTATTCCGGGCAATCGTCCCTATAAGAAGGCCGGGGGCGCCGGTATGGTGCCCAAGGCCACAAAAGAGTGCGCCGCTTGCGGGGCTTGTGCCGCAGCGTGCCCTGTTGGCGCTATCGATAAAGACGATCCCAAGCGGGTGGACAAAAAGACCTGCATTTCCTGCATGCGTTGCGTTGCCGTGTGTCCGTGGGGCGCTCGCGCGGTAAATCCCGTCATGCTCTCTGCGGCTACCAAGATGTTGAGCAAAGTCTGCGCCGAACGGAAGGAGTGCGAGCTGTTTATCTAGCGCAGGGGCTTTGAGTACTTTTCGTCTTATAACGGCAAAAAGAACGAACCCGTCGGACCTTACATCCGGCGGGTTCGAACATTTTAAAGTTGGTGCCCCCAGCGGGATTCGAACCCGCGATATCCACCTTGAAAGGGTGGCGTCCTTGGCCGCTAGACGATGGGGACAGCGGGAAAGAGTATAGCAGACTTTTTTGCCGGCGCGTATATCGTTGGCAAACTGGAAAACCACCACACAGGAGCTGGCTCCCTATCCCGATCTTCAAACATCTCAACCTGTAACATCTGGGCTGATAAATCGGCTCTATCTGTTACAGATCGAGACAGACGGCGGGCGTCGGGACGAATATCTCAATCTGTAACAGTAAGACGACTTTCAACGGCCTAGATGTTACAGATCGAGACAAACAAACGTGGCAGATCAAAACCACCACAAAGGTGCCTGTCCCCTTTGTGGTGGTGGGGTGCTAGGGGAGGAGTTTCATCGCGGCGTCGTGGGCAGCGTGCTCGTAAGCGTCGTCGAGGGGCTTGAGCGGCAGCAGGGCGGCGGCCTGTGCGTCGCCACGGCGCTCGAGGGCGTGGGCGATGAGCCAGTCAGCGAGCGCGGGGTTCTTGGGTAGTGCCGGTCCGTGTAGGTACGTGCCGATGACGCCCTTGTAGATGAGGCCTTCAAAGCCATCGTCGCCGTTGTTGCCGGTACCCGTGACGACGGACGTTCCGAGCGGCGTGGCCTCCGCATCGAGCAGGGTGCGGCCGCCGTGATTCTCGAATCCCACAAAGGGCTCGGGTGCCAGGTCGGTCTTGACGGCGACGTTGCCGATCAGGCGATCGGAGCCGCGCACGGTTTCGGCGGCAACGACGCCCAGGCCCTCGATGCGATCCTCGCCCATATAGTACGAACGGCCGAGCAGCTGATAACTGCCACAGATGGCAAGCAGTGTGCCACCGTCCTCAACATAGGCCGCGACCTTGTCTTTTTGAGCGAGCAGCTCGTGTGCCACGGCTAGCTGATCGCGGTCGGAGCCACCGCCCATCATGACGATATCGGCATCGGTGAGATCGAGTGACTCACCCATACGGACCTCGTCCACGCGAACGGGGATGCCGCGCCAGGCGCAGCGACGCTCGAGGGCGATAACGTTGCCGCCGTCGCCGTAGAGGTTGAGGGCATCGGGGTACAGGTAGACGATGCGCAGCGGGCGCGAAAGCTCGACTGGCGCGATGCCGACGGGGACGGCACTGCCATCGGCACACGTTGCAGCGCGGGCAGCAACCGTGGCTGCATCGGCACCCTTCAGCCCATCGAGTTCTTTGACCAGCGGCGGGAAGGCCGTGTAGTTGGCGACGGCATAGAAAGTGTCGCCTGCGGCTTCATCCGCAACGGCGCCAATTGCCTGCGCGACGTCCGAGATAATCGCGGCATCGATGCCGGCGTACTTGAGGCGTACCTGCATGTCGTGCGCACGCGTGCCTCCGGCAAAGGCGACAAGACCCGGTGTGTCGGCGATGCGCTCGAAGTCGACGTCGTAGATCCACGAGACATCGTGGCCGTCGGCGTCGTTGTCGTTCAGGAAGAAGGCGCAGAGCCTGCCGCCTGCCGTTTTAATGGACTGGATCTGGCGATCGAAGCCCACGGGATTTTTGGCCAGGTTTGCCTCGACGGTACGGCCGGCGATCTCCCAGCGGCCCATACGTCCGCCGGCGGGGACGTAGGCATCGAGCGTAGGCTGTAGAAACGCCGTGTCCACGCCCAACTCGCGTGCGGCAAAGAAGGCGGCGGCAACGTTATAGACCATGTACAGACCGTTGTAGCGTGTGGCGATGTGTGCGGCAGCCGCGTCGGGCGCAGATCCAAAGACCAGGTCAAAGTCGTAGCCGTCGCAGCCGAGCTCCACGCCCGTCACGCGACGGACAAGCACAGGGCGGGCCCAGCTGCACGAGGGGCAATGGTAGGCGCCGAGCTGGCCGTATTGCACGTAGTCATACTCCAGCGGCGCGTTGCACTGTGAGCAAAAGCGCGAATCGCTAATACGGTCGGACTCGGTGTTGGTGGCGCCGTCGATGCCAAAGGCGATGTTTGCATTGGGAACGCGTGCGGCGATCGCGGCACACAGCGGGTCGTCTGCGTTGTAGATGAGCGTTGTTGCCGGAGAGAGCTCCAACGCATGGGCGATGACCTCCTGGGTGTGATCGATCTCGCCATAGCGATCCAGCTGGTCGCGGAACAGGTTGAGCAGCACGAAGTACGTCGGCTTGAGCTTGGGCAGGACGCGCACGGTGTAGAGCTCATCGCATTCAAAAACGCCCACGCGCTTGCCGCCGCCGGCTCGCTTGAGGCCGCTGCGCGCCTCGAGCAGTGCACCCACCACGCCCGGCTCCATGTTGTTGCCGGCGCGGTTGCATACCACGGTGGCGCCGCTGGCGGCAACGGCGTCGGCGATGAGGTTGGAGGTGGTGGTCTTACCGTTGGTGCCGGTGATCACCACGCTGCGGTCGATAAGGCCGGCGAGGTCGCTTAGCAGCTCGGGGTCGATCTTCATGGCGATGCGGCCGGGGAGTACGCCGCCCTGGCGTTTGAGGACAGAGCGCAGTCCCCAGCGAGCGATATCGCTCGAGGTACAGGCGAGAGATGAGCGGAGGTTCATGAAACCGTTCCTAACATAGATGACATGGTCGGGGCGATCGCGTCGCTAAAAGCCGTAGCGGCGCGCAAATTCCTGGGCAAGCTGCGATACGTCTTCGCAGGCGTTGGCCCAGGGGGCAAAGTCGGGGGTGTCCGAGATAATGCCGTCGGCTTCCCAAACCGCCTGGTGCGAGAGGTCCCAGGGGTCGCGCGGCTCGGGTCGGCAGGGAAGATACGGCGTCTGGTACATGGGGTTCAGCAAGAAGAACGCGCCGCCCTCGCAACGGTTGGCGAACTCACGCAGCGCGCGCGTCGCCGGGCGCATCTTGTTTGTTTTGAACAGCAGAATCGTGCGGGCGAGCAGGTACCAGGGGGAGCTCTCGAGGGCATCGGCCCCCATCTGCTCCTCGAGCTGGTGGGCCAGGGCAAAAAAGCCGTCCTGGTCTTCCAGGCGAGCGAGGGCGAGCAACACGGTGCCTGCGGCTCGGGTGGGGTAGCCTTCCGCCTTAAGGACGCGGCGGGCGTAGTTGGCAGCAGCGCGGTAGCGGGCGCTCGCCATGCACAGCTGCGAGATGGTCTCGAGCGTGTGGAGCCACCCGATAAGAGCCGGCTCGCTCACGGTAAGGTCTGCTGCGGTGACACCGTCGGTCAAAACATTATTGGCCCAGTAGTGCGGGGCTTCCATGTCGAACCCGGGCACGCTTTGCTGCAGGTAATCGGCCGTGGTCGCCTCGAGCTTCATCAGGTCGCCCAGGCAGGCGTCGACGGGCGTGTCCGCCAAAATGATGGCGAGCAGCTGCGCGTCGAGGACATGCGCATCGATGCGGACGATCTTGAGCAGCTCATCGCGCATATCGTCGAACAGACGATTGCGCGTCTGCTCGAACTCCTCGTCGCTGCCCATGTCCTCGATGCGATGGAGCTCGTCGAGCAGGTGGCGATGAACACCGGCGTAGGACAGCAGTGCCTGGGCACGCTCGGTCTGCGCATACTTATGAGGGTTGACGTTCACGTCGTTATGGACAAGCTCGCGTGCTGCATCGGTGAGTTCGGGGTGCGACGCAAGGTAGGCGCGCTCCAGGTAGGCGGGGATGTAGACGCTCGGATCCATTAGAGGTCTCCTCCCTTAAACGGCAGGCCCTGCTCGGCCGCCCGCAGGATGCGCTCGTCGATCTGGGAACGCACGATATCGTTGGTGGCGACCCAGGCGGCAAAGCTGGCGTTGTCGGGAGCGCCCAGGCCCTCCTGCAGCACCGGCGTTGCCTCGGACAGCGCAAGGACGAGCTCGTCGGTGGAGCCCACACCTACGTTGACGCGAGCATAGACACCATCGGGAAACTCGGTTTGGAAGTAGAGTGCTTCGGCCGCGTGCGGGCATGAGCGCACAAGGATACGCAGGTAGTGCTCGGCGCCCTCGTAGTCCAGCTCGCGCCAGGCAGCGCTCATCAGCGCGATGAGCGTCCACGGGTCCAAGTCGCGCTCCGCATCTTTGGGGCGGCGGCGCAGTGGGGTATTCGCGAGGTACGGCACGGAGTGTGCGGAGCGAAAGCGCTTGAGCTCCTCGGCGGGGTATTCGAGCTTTGCCATGGCGAGCATCGCGGTGTGGCGGACACCAGCGGGGTCGTTGGGCGCAAAGTCCAAGCTGCGATTCGCGGCTTCGAGCGACATGCGATAGCGGCCGCTAATGAGGGCGCGCGATGCCAAGGCGGCAAGCCAGCGCAGATAGGGGCGGCGCGTAAGGTCGCCTGCGGCCTCGCGCTCGTAGGGGTCCTGGGCCGAGGCGATTTTGAGCGCTAGGTCGTGCTCGACCTCATCGCACTTGGACACCAGGTACTGTACGTATTCCTCGTTGGATTCGGCGGTGAGTGCCGTCAGCATGCGCTGAGCGTCCCAGTTGGCCGGATCGAGTGCGGCCGCCTCGCGGAGCATGTTCTCGGCAGCTGTCTCTTCTTGCTCTGCCTGGGTATCGTCAGGGATAAAGGGAATGCGGTAGTCGACAGCCTCGACCACCTTGGCAATGAGGTGCCCGGCGCGGTCGCGGTCGTGCACGATGAGCGGTGCGGGGTTGCGGGTGAATTGTTCCATCAGACGCTCTACGGCGGCAGCGTCGGTGAGCGGGATATTGTCGCGGCGCAAGGCCTCAAGAACGAGGCGATGGCAATCCTCTTGAATGGGATCGAATGACATGGGGCCTCCTTTGCTGCGGTTAGGGTTCAAATGTTTCTATATAAGGTTCTAGTTTACCCGCATGTGGCACACCGGGGGTGCCGCACTTGGACTTGCACCTTTGCACCACGAAGACGGATGTCGCACAAATGTCGGCACCTTGGACGACCGAGTGGTATCACGGTGCCGCAAACGGTCGATTTTTGGCGGCGAACGGTGCATATTTTGGAGGGGCACCGTCCTGCCCAGGATATGTAGTCAACCTTGATAAAACGTTTGCCCAGCTTGGGAGTATGAATGCCGCACAAGGGTCTTCAGGGATAGAAAAAACGTTTCATCATTGGCGGCTTTAGGTGAATAACTGACCAACCAGAACGGTAAAATAGTGTTTGTCTGAGCGTTGAGACGTTTAGACATCGCGCATTGTCATCGCCGGCAACGCGCAAACCGGTCCTAACGGAGCCAATTGGGTGCTCCGTTATATACGCAAGTCTAAGAGGGGCTTGTTTAGGAGGCACAGTATGGGACGTTTTACCAATCCTCGCGATCTGTACTTTGGTGAGGGCGCTCGCCACGAGGTGAAGAACCTCAAGGGCAAGAAGGCCATCATCGTTTCTGGCGGCAGCTCTATGCGCCGCGGCGGGTTCCTGCAGGACGTCGAGGCCGACCTCAAAGAGGGCGGCTTCGAGGTCAAGCTGTTCGAGGGCGTCGAGTCCGATCCGTCCATCGAGACGGTCATGAAGGGCGCCGAGGCCATGCGCGAGTTCGAGCCCGACTGGATTATCGCCATCGGCGGCGGCTCGCCCATCGATGCCGCTAAGGCCATGTGGGTCTTCTACGAGTATCCCGAGGAGTCCTTCGATAACATCATCCAGCCGTTCAGCTTCCCCGAGCTGCGTCAGAAGGCTCACTTCTGCGCCATCTCCTCTACCTCCGGTACCGCTACCGAGGTCACTGCCTTCTCCGTCATCACCGACTACGCCAAGGGCATCAAGTACCCGCTGGCCGACTTCAACATCACCCCTGATGTCGCCATCGTCGACCCCGAGCTCACCTACACCATGCCCGCCAAGCTGTGCGCTCACACCGGCATGGACGCTCTGACCCACTGCATGGAGGCCTACGTTTCCACCTGCGCCTCTATGTTCACCGATGCCAACGCTCTGCACGGCATCCGCGAGATCGTCGAGTGGCTGCCCAAGTCCTATGCTGGCGACCATGAGGCCCGTCAGCACATGCACGAGGCTCAGTGCATCGCCGGTATCGCCTTCTCCTCGGGCCTGCTCGGCATCGTTCACTCCATGGCTCACAAGACCGGTGCTGCCTTCGAGAACGGCCACATCATCCACGGTGCTGCTAACGCCATGTACCTGGGCAAGGTCATCCAGTGGAACTCCAAGGATCCCCGTGCTGCCGAGCGTTACGCTTACGTGGCCAAGGAGATCCTGCACCTTCCCGGCGAGACCAACGAGGAGCTCATCGCTGCACTCGTCCAGAAGATTCGCGACCTCAACGACCAGCTCAACATTCCGCAGTCCATCAAGGATTACGCGAATGGTGGCGTGAAGGTCGACGCCGAGAACCCGCAGATGGTTTCCGAGGAGGAGTTCCTCGCCAAGCTGCCCGAGATCGCCGCGAACGCCGAGCAGGACGCTTGCACGCCCGAGAACCCGCGTGAGACCAAGGCTGCCGACTTCGAGAAGATCCTCAAGGCCTGCTACTACGACACCGACATCGATTTCTAATCGACTCTTACTGTCTTGCAAGGGGTCTCGCGCTCAATGCGCGGGGCCCTTTTTTGCTATGGTGCAAAGTAACCTGTTCCCAATTCGCAAAGTTGGTGCAGTGGGCAGGTTACTTTGCACCAATCGTTGTTTGATGAAGGGCGGATTCTCGTATGGCGCTTCCCATGGTTTATGGCGGTCCCGGCCGGTATGTTCAGGGGCCGGGCGAACTTTCGCGTCAGGGCAGGTATTTGTCATGGTTGGGCTGCGCTGCCTATGTCTTGTTTGACCAGGGCACCGAGGATCGGCTGTGCAGGCAGATCGTCGATGGATTTCTGGATGAAGATCTAAGCGAGCCGTTCTTTAAGATTTACAACGGTCCGTGTACGGAAGAGGCCGTTGTCGAAATGGCCAAGGAAGCCCGGGCCGAGTATTGCGACATGGTGGTGGGCATTGGCGGCGGCAAGATGCTCGATATCGCCAAGGCCGTTGCGTTTTATGCCGAGTTGCCGTTGTGCGTATGCCCCACGGCGGCTTCGATGGACGGTCCGTGCAGCGCGATTTCGGTGCTGTATCACGAGGATGGGTCGTTCGACCACTACCTGATGCTCGAGAAGAATCCAGACCTGGTCGTGGTCGATACCAACGTGGTCGCGGCAGCCCCACTGCGTATGACGGTCGCTGGCATGGGCGACGCACTGGCAACGTACTTCGAGGCGCGTTCGTGCGCCGCGGCGCACGGTACCAACGAGCACGGTGGCGCGCCGGGGCACTTGGCCTTGGTTGCGGCTCGTGCCTGCTATGACACACTCATGGAGTGCGGCGTCGCTGCCAAGCGCGATCTCAAAAAGGGCCGTACATCGCCGGCAGTTGAGCGCCTGATCGAGTGCAATATTCTGCTCTCGGGTGTTGGCTTTGAGAGCGGTGGCTTGGCGTTGGCGCATGCCATCGCCAACGGGTTGACGATTCTGCCCGAGTGCAAGGCAATGCATGGCGAGGCCGTGGCATTTGGCCTGGTGGTGCAGCTGCGCCTGGAGCGTGCACCCGAGCTTGATCAGGTGCTCGAGTTTTGCCAACGCGTCGGTCTGCCGACGACGCTCGAGGAGCTGGGCCTTGGCGAGATTTCCGATGCCGACCTGCAGAGTGTTGCAAATGCGGTCTTTAGAAACGAGCGTAACATGGCCAACGAGCAGACCAAGGTGACCAAACAGAAGCTCGTGCAGCTCATGTGCGAGGCATAGCTTGGCGCTTGATTGACCTTGTGCAATCGAGGCGGCGATAGGCATAGGCTATTTGCCGCAAAGATGCGCCGCGTGTAATTTGCCCGAGGCGTGGGCCGATAGCGTATCATTATCTCTTGCTTGTTTGCACTGCTCAGGGAGGGGCCGCGCATGGCGCAGGAACACGATCTGTTTGATGACATTATCGAGATCAGCAAGGGTTTCGACTTTCTTAAAAACCCGCTTGGCGGTGTGACCGATGCACTCGATCCGTCGGCACCGCAGTGGAATCCTGCCGACTACAAGGAGCGTCCGCGCGGCAACACCATTCCGTGCCTGACCTGCAAAAACGAAAAGAGCGGATGCACCGCGTGCATGGACGTGTGCCCGGTCAACGCTATCGAGGTCGAGGAAGACGCCATCGAGATCCTCGACTCCTGCCGCAAGTGCGGCCTGTGCGCCGCTGCCTGCCCGACCGAGGCGATCATCTCGCCGCGCCTGGCGCCTAAAAACCTATATGACGATATCGTCTCTGCTGCTACGAGCCACGAGACCGCCTACGTCACCTGCACGCGCGCCCTTAAGCGCATGCCGCGCGAAAACGAGGTCGTCGTTGCCTGTGTGGGCGATATTACGGCCGAGACCTGGTTCTCGGTGCTGGCCGACTATCCCAACGTGAGCGTCTACCTGCCACTGGGCGTGTGCGATAAGTGTCGCAACACCGGTGGCGAGGATATTCTGGGCGAGGCCATCGCCACTGCCGAGGAGTGGGCCGGTACGGGCATGGGCCTGGAGGTCGACCCCAAGAGCCTCAAGTGCCATAAGCTTCGCGAGTACGAGCGCAAAGAGTACATGGAAAAGATCGCCCGTACAACGGGCCTGACGGTGACCAAGCTCAATCCGGCGACGGCGGCGCTGGCCTCGGTGACGCAGAAGTTGAAGGCTCACCGTCACCAGATCACGCAGCTCGAGCGCACGCTCAACACCATGTGCGGCACCACGACGACCAAGCGTCGCCGTTCGCTCACGCACGGGCGGCAGCTGGTGCTCTCGACGCTGCAGAACCACCCCGAGCTTGCCCAGAATATGCAGGTGAGCACACCGGAATGCGATTTTGACAAGTGCACGTCATGCGGCGAGTGCGTCAACGTGTGCCCCACGTTTGCCTGCGATTTGGTGGGAAGCGGTCGCTTTGCACTGGAGTCCACGTATTGCCTAGGTTGCGGAGCCTGCGTCAAGGTGTGCCCCGAGCATGCGCTCAAGCTGGTCGAGCACGATGCGTCCAATCTGGTCGTTGTCGACCCCGAGGCCGAGGAAAAGGCCGCTCAGAAGGCCAAGGCCCACGAAGAGGCCCAGAAGGCCAAGGTTGAGGCAAAGGCCAAGCTCGACAAGATGCTCGATCAGGTGGAGAAGCTCGCGGACTAGCCGGCAACCTCAATCTCTGCTTCATTTGCGCCGTCGTGGCGTCCGGATTCGCCCGGATGCTGCGGCGGCGCTATACTTATACGGTTTGAAGTACCTGTACCAAAAGGAGCTGTCGTGTCCCTTTCCATCGGTATCGTGGGCCTGCCCAACGTGGGCAAGTCGACGCTGTTCACCGCGCTTACCAAAAAGACCGGCCTTGCCGCCAACTACCCGTTTGCCACGATCGACCCCAACGTGGGTATCGTCGATGTGCCCGATAGCCGCCTGCAAAAGCTCGCCGACATCGTCAACCCGGGTCGCATTGTGCCGGCGACGGTCGAGTTTGTCGACATCGCGGGCCTGGTGAAGGGTGCCAACGAGGGCGAGGGCCTGGGCAATCAGTTCTTGGCAAACATCCGCGAGACCGATGCCATCTGCGAGGTCGTGCGTTACTTTAAGGACCCCAACGTCATGCGTGAGGTGGGCCGCACGGGCGAGTTCGTCGATCCTGCCGGCGATGCCGACACCATCATGACCGAGCTCATCCTGGCCGATATGGGAACGCTCGAGAAACAGCTGCCCAAGCTCGAGAAGGAGGCCAAGCGCGACAAGGAGCTCATGCCCAAGTTCGAGGTCGCTAAGCGCCTGCTTGCCTGGCTCAACGAGGGCAAGCGCGCCGCATCCATGGAGATGACCGACGAGGAGCGCGCTGCCGCCAAGGGCCTGTTCCTGCTCACTATGAAGCCCATCCTGTATGTGGCCAACGTGGACGAGGATATGCTCAACGACGATCTGGCGCCCATCGATGGTGTTAAGCCGCTGCCCATCTGCGCCAAGATCGAGGCCGAGCTTTCCGAGCTCGATCCCGAGGACGCTGCCGACTACCTGGAGAGCCTGGGCCTGGAGCAGCCCGGTCTGGACGTGCTCGCGCAGGCCGCCTACAAGCTGCTTGGCCTGCAGTCGTTCTTTACGGCCGGCGAGATGGAGGTCAAGGCCTGGACGGTGCGTCAGGGCGCGACCGCCCCGCAGGCCGCCGGTGTCATCCACACCGACTTTGAGCGCGGCTTTATTAAGGCCGAGGTCATTGGCTACGACGACTACATCGAGCTCGGCGGCGAGCAGGGTGCCAAGGCCGCCGGCAAGCTGCGTATTGAGGGCAAGGACTATGTCATGGCCGATGGCGACGTCGTGCACTTCCGCTTTAACGTGTAAGGACGACGCATATGTTTAAATATGGCAAAAAAGCTGGCTACATGGGTATTGCGCTGCTCGTGCTTGCGGTGATTCCGCTGGTGGTCGCAGCGTTTGTGATCCCCAACATTGGTCCCGAGGTGGCAACAAAGTTTAATGCTGCCGGCGAGGCGACGCGCTGGGGCAAGAGCTACGAGTTGCTGGCATTGCCGGTGCTCAATCTGCTGCTGAGCGTGGCGACGTACTTTACGGCGGGACGCCAGGCAAAGAACAATGATGACTCCGCCGCCATGGCGCGCATCGTGTGCGAGCGCTACCTGCGTAACGGTTGCATCACGGGTGTGTTCCTCAACGTGATCAACGTCTACTTTATGTATTCGGCGATTACCGGTATGGGCTTTGGCCTTGGTTTCTAGCTTGTCCTTTTAGGCAACGAGCCTGCACATATATTCAATGGCTGCTGCGAGGCCGCCGCTCGATCGTGGTTTAAAGACCATATCGGCGGCGGCCTCGTTTTCGTATCCGGCGCCACGAAGGACGAGTGCGATGCCGGCTTCTAGAAGGAGCGGCAGGCCGCGTTGGCTGGTTGCGATTACGGCAGCCTGATTGAGCAAGCAGCTGTGCGTTTGGCATTGAATGGCAAGTTCACCTTGCGCCGGGCAAGGGGCCAGAACGGTGGCGACGCGACTTGATAGCAATGCAAATGCTGTGCGCTCATCGGGCGAAAGGCATTCAGCTTCAACGACGACGAGCTTGGGCGGCGCGCTGTTTGTGCGAAGCGTGGCTCGGTACATGCGGACCGAAGAACCCGACATAGAAAACTCCTGTGTATTCAGCAAAACGTAAACTATAGTTTACGTTTATGTTCGGCTCCATTTCAAACTCGGCTGCATGGACGAACGTGCGAAACAGATTCTTGGCAGGCGGGTCGAAGAGACGCGCAGGGACCTTGGTATCTCCAAGGTTGATTTTTGTGTGGCGACAGGAATCAGCCGACCCTACCTCGACCGAATCGAAGATGGAACGGCAAATTTCACGCTCAAGGTTCTATTTAAGATCGCGCCCGCACTCGGCATGACGGTGTCAGAACTTCTCGAGGGTATCGAATAGGGCGTTCCCCCGCTGTATTTGACGCTCTTTGGGCGGGTCCCCCTGGTTGCGATGTGCAAAATCGCGAGTATTCAGCACCAGTTCGGCCGTAGATGGTAGCTCGAGCGGCTGGCTTTGCCTTTTTGACAGTAGTTAATCCACACGCTTAATAAAAATGTGGAATAAATATTTACTAGACGGCCTCTTCGCCCTAAAAGTTCGTCTAACAATCGGCCGATTCTATGTCTCCGGCGGAGAAATTGCAGAATACTCCGATTTTTGCACGGCCCGAGGGGGACCACCTGTCGTTTGAGGCTGCGATAAGTGGAACTGCCTTAGGGATTACGCCATCGGGATGCGGTCGTGGTTGACTTGGCTGTAGAACAGGCGCTGGATCTCGGCGGCATCGCGTGACTGGCCGAGTGCCCACATGGTCTTGGCCACGAGCGTTTCGGTGGTCATGTCGTCGCCGCGCAGAATGCCCGGATGATCGGCGTAAGCACGGCCGACCTCATAAACGCCCAGATCGAGGCCCTCTTCGGGGACCTGCGTGGTCATAACGACGGTGCGACCCGAATCGACCCAGCGGAAAATTGCCTCTTGGAACGACTCGCCGGACTCGCCAAACTCGGGAATACCGCCAATGCCAAAGGTCTCAAGAATTACAGCATCGTAGCTATCGGCTAGGGCGTCCAGGATACCCGGGTTCACGCCGGGCGTCAGCTTAAGGACAAACACGCGCGGGTCGATACTGTCGTAGAAACGCACCGGGTTTTCGCCTTGATGCGTGCCGTGGAGCCCGTTGCGCACGATGCGGTCGTTGCGGATGTAGGCAATGGGTGGATAGTTGACGCTAATGAACGCGTTAAAGCTCATGGTGCGCTGCTTGCGGGCGCGCGTGCCGGCAATGGCGACGCCGCCAAACACAATCGACACATCGTGCGAATGCTCGTCGAGCGCATAGAGCAGGCTCTGATACAGATTGAGTTTGGCGTCAGTAAAGGGGTTGCCCATGGGCTTTTGCGAGCCGGTGAGCACGATGGGCTTGGGGCTGTCCTGAATCAGGTAGGAAAGCGCTGCCGCGGTGTAGCTCATGGTGTCGGTGCCGTGCAGAACCACAAAGCCGTCGTGGTCGGCATAGCCCTTGACGATGACGTCGCGGATACGCATCCAGTCGCTCGGGCGCATATTGGTGCTGTCGATGTTCATGGGCTGCACGACGTCGAGCTCGCAGAGGCCCGAGATCTCGGGGACGCTCTGGGCGAGCTCCTCACCGGTCAGGGCGGGGGAGAGGCCGTTGCCGTCCTCGGTCGATGCGATGGTGCCGCCCGTGGCGATGAGAAGGATGCGCTTCATGCTGATATTCCTATCGTATTTGCCGCCGCAGAGGCGGAGTCGTTCGGCAGTATTGTGGCACAGGGCGTCCAATGTTCAAACGTATTACATCATCTGTAACGTCTGGTAACACTTCGATTGCCGTCAAATAGGGGCCCAGGTCGTGCGTTTGCCGTGCGCTGGCGGCTGCGAGGGACGAGAAACCCCATATAACGTGTACACTATGGAAGTTATTCTCGTTTATTCGCGCGGGTGGGCACCGGCTCCCCGCCAACAAGAGGGGGAACCATGGATCAAAAGGCTTCCGCAAAGGTCCTCGTACTCGACTTTGGTGCGCAGTACGGTCAGCTCATTGCCCGTCGCGTCCGCGACCTCAACGTGTATTCCGAGATTGTCCCCTGCGACATCTCGGCCGATGAGATTCGCGAGATGAACGCCTCTGCGCTCATCCTTTCTGGCGGCCCGGCTTCTGTGTATGCCGAGGACGCTCCGTCCATCGATCCTGCCATCTTTGACCTGGGCCTTCCCGTCCTGGGCTTTTGCTATGGCCATCAGATCACGGCCGTGACGCTCGGCGGCAAGGTCGGCCACTCCGAGGTGGGCGAGTACGGCCGCGCCACCATCACGCGTACGGCCGGCGCCAAGCTCTTTAACTCCACGCCTATGGAGCAGACCGTGTGGATGAGCCACCGCGACGCCGTGTCCGAGGTGCCCGAGGGCTTTACCGTTACCGCCAGCACCGACGTGTGCCCGGTTGCCGCCATGGAGTGCGTCGAGCGCAAGATTTTCACCACGCAGTTCCACCCCGAGGTCAAGCACTCCGAGTATGGTCAGCAGTTGCTGAGCAACTTCCTGTTTGAGATCTGCGGCCTGGAGCCCAACTGGAGCATGGACAACCTGGTCGAGACCATGACGGCCGAGTTCCGCGAGAAGGTCGGCAACGACCGCGTGATTCTGGCCCTGTCCGGCGGCGTCGACTCCTCCGTCGTGGCTGCGCTGGGTGCTCGCGCCGTAGGTAAGCAGATGACCTGCGTCTTCATCAACCACGGCCTGCTGCGCAAGGGCGAGCCCGAGCAGGTGGAGGAGGTCTTCACCAAGCAGTTTGACGTCGACTTTATCCATGTTCACGCCGAGGACCGTTATGCCGAGCTTCTGGCCGGCGTGACCGAGCCCGAGGAGAAGCGCCGCATCATCGGTACGCAGTTCTGGAAAGAGTTCTTCGCCGTGGCGCAGCAGCTCGAGACCGATGGCAAGCCGGTCAAGTACCTGGCTCAGGGCACCATCTACCCCGACATCATCGAGTCCGGCGCTCGCAAGACGGGCGGTAAGACGGCCACCATCAAGAGCCACCACAACCTGATCCCGTTCCCCGAGGGCGTGCACTTCGACCTTATCGAGCCGCTCGACCACTTCTTTAAGGACGAGGTCCGCGCACTTGGTCTGGCGCTGGGCCTGCCGGGTCACATCGTGTTCCGTCAGCCCTTCCCGGGCCCGGGTCTGGCCATCCGCATCATCGGTGCAGTCGACAAGGAGAAGCTCGAGATCCTCAAGAACGCCGATGCTATTGTGCGCGAGGAGCTCGACGCCTACAACCAGCGTCTGTTTGAGCAGACCGGCGAGCGCAACTCCGAGCACAGCTGCTGGCAGTATTTCGCGGTCCTGCCCGACATCAAGTCCGTTGGCGTCATGGGCGACGAGCGCACCTATCAGCGCCCGATCATCCTGCGTGCCGTCGAGTCCAGCGATGCCATGACCGCCGACTGGGCCAAGCTGCCCTACGATGTACTGGCCCGCATCTCCGGCCGCATCGTTGCCGAGGTCCCCGGCGCCAACCGCGTGTGCTACGACATCACGTCCAAGCCGCCCGCGACGATCGAGTGGGA
>CABUQG010000018.1 GCA_902493535.1 uncultured Collinsella sp.
CCCTACCGGGAGTAGCCCCGACGGTTGACAAAACTATAGGAACACCCAATGACTAAGTTGCAGGTGACGGCGGTTGTGTTACACTAATGCTGCGTATATGACGCAAATATCTCGATACAGATCAATGATGTCCGTCGGTATTTGACGGAACTAGACTGTTTAGCCGCCCTGAAGGTTTATGCAGGGAGCATGTGATCACAGGGCTTGAAAAGAAAGTTGAGCAAACACTGTGTCTGATCAACAGCAAGAAAACGAAATAACGACGACGCAAGCCGCTCCCGCTGCACCGGTTGCGTCGGACCAGGTCGCGGCGCCCGCGCAAGCCTCGGCTCCTGAGACGCCTAAGGCTGCTTCGACGCCTACGCCTGCAGCGGCTGAGAAGGCCGTGCCTGCAACTGGTGAGGAGGCTGCTCCGGCAAAGCCCAAGCGTACGCGCCGCACGACCAAGCCTGCTGCTGACGGCGAGGAGGTCACCAAGCCCAAGCGCCGTACTACGCGCACGACGCGCGCCAAGCGCACCGTTGCAGCTGACTCCTCGGCGCCGATTTCCGATGAGGTCGCGCAGGCACGTGCGTTGGCGCAGATTAGCGAGGCTCAGGTGGTGCGCGCCCGCCGTCGTGCTGCCGAGCGTGAGGCCGCGGCTCTGACCGAGCTTGCAGCCCCGTCTGTGCCCGAGACCCCTGCCGCCGACCAGCCGACCGAGAAGTCGGTACCGCGCACACGCCGTCGCACGGCTGCTAAGGCCGAGCGGGTTGCCGATCAGGTAACCCCCGAGCTCACCGAGGCTTCGGTCCGTTCCGCGGCAGGGGAGGGCACATCGCCTGCTGAGCCCGCTGCGCCTGTCGAGGCCAGCGAAGTTCCCGTTGTCGATCCGGCTTTGCGCCCGCACCGTCGCGGTCGCAAGCCCAAGGCCTTCGTCGAGGCCGAGAAGGCCGCAGCCGCAGCCGCAGCCGCTCGGGATGCTGCGGCGACCGCCGAGTCTGCAACCGCTGCCGACGCGCCCGTTCAGGATGCTACGACTTCCGAGGCCGCTCCCGCCGATGCCGAGCCCGCCGACGTCCGTCCCGGTCGCAGCCGTCGTACTGCTGCTAAGCGCACGTCCAAGGCCAAGGCTGCCAAGAAGGGTGCGTCCGAGGATTCCGCCGAGACGACCGCCGATGCATCGATTGATGCCGCTGAGTCCCAGGACGTCGAACAGCCTGCGCCCGAGAAGCCCAAGCGCGGTCGTAAGAAGTCCGCTAAGTCCAAGGCGTCCGAGCGGCAGGCTGATGTCGAAGCGCAGGTCGATTCCGGCGCCGAGGCCAATGACGCCGCTGCGGCCAATGCCGACGCCGCCGCAACCGATGGCGCCGCGCCCGCCGAGGCCGAAGACGGCGCTCGCCCCAACCGTCGCCAGCACAAGCGCAATGACGACCGCAGCGACCGCAAGGACGAGCGCAACAACGACCGTCGTAACCGCCAGCGCGATCGCAAACAGCGCAACAAGGAGCGCAACGCCGCCCCCACCGAGCCCACGCTTTCGCGCGAGGAGCTCGCGGCCATGAAGGTCGCCGAGCTGCGCGAGAAGGCCAAGGAGTTCGAGATTGAGACGACCGGCAAGAAGAAGGCCGAACTCGTCGAAGAGATCTACACCACCGCCGCGAAGGCCGAGGGCTTCCGCGACATCAAGGGCATCCTGCAGATTCGCCCGGATAGCTCCGGCATCATCCATGCTCACGGCTACATGAAGTCCAACGACGACGCCTTCGTGCCCGCCTACCTCATCCGCTCCGCGCGCCTGCGCACGGGCGACGTCATCGAGGGCTCGCTGCGTCCTTCGCGCGGCGGCGACAAGCGCGCCGGCCTCGCCAAGATCACGACCGTCAACGGTCTGGACCCCGAGCAGATTCGCAATCGCCCCAAGTTTGGTGACCTCACCCCGGTCTATCCCAACGAGCCGCTGCGCATGGAGCACGGCAAGGACTCCATTACCGGTCGCGCCATCGACATCGTGTCGCCGATCGGCAAGGGTCAGCGTGGCCTGATCGTGTCCCCGCCCAAGGCCGGCAAGACCACGATCCTCAAGAAGATTTGCCAATCTATCTCGATTAACAATCCCGAGGTGCACCTCATCTGTCTGCTCGTCGACGAGCGCCCCGAAGAGGTCACCGATATGCAGCGTTCCATCAAGGGCGAGGTCGTGGCGTCGACCTTCGATATGCCCGCCGACAACCACACTCGCGTGGCAGAGCTCGTCATCGAGCGCGCCAAGCGCATCGTGGAACTGGGCGGCGATGTTGTGGTGGTGCTCGACTCCATCACGCGTCTTGCCCGCGCCTACAACTTGGCGGCGCCCGCCTCGGGCCGCATCCTTTCGGGCGGCGTTGATTCGGCGGCACTGTATCCGCCCAAGCGTTTCCTGGGCGCAGCCCGCAATATCGAGAACGGCGGCTCGCTCACCATCCTGGCCTCCGCACTCATCGATACCGGTTCCAAGATGGACGAGGTCATCTTCGAGGAGTTCAAGGGCACCGGCAACATGGAGCTTAAGCTCGACCGCGACCTGGCCGACCGCCGTATCTTCCCGGCTATCGACCCTGTTGCCTCCGGTACGCGTAACGAGGACCTGTTGGTCGACGAGCAGATGCGTCCGTTTGTCTTTGGCCTGCGTCGCATTCTTGCCGGCATGAACAACACCGAGCGCGCAGCCGCATCGTTTATCAAGGGTCTTAAGGGCACCAACACCAACCAAGAGTTCCTGGTGCGTTCGGCCAAAAAGCACAGCGACTACGAGCAGACGTTCTAGGTTGTCATCCACGCGCAGCGATAGTCATCAATTCGATAAAGGGTCGGGGCTTTGAGCCTCGGCCCTTTTCCATATCGTCGCTCCGCGCTTATTTTTAACCATAAGACCGACGAGCAGCAGGTTTCCCGTTTCAATCCGACATCGTCGCTTGCAATCGACAGGGCGGTTTCGCATAATAGCTTTTAAGCTTCGCGACGGAAAACGCAGATGAAACGAACCATATACCGTTGCTTTGGGGCATAGCCCCGCTTCATCTTCTCTCGCGCAGCCAACTGAATGATGCGATTTGGGTGCTGGAAGATGGGGAGAGCTCATGGCTTCTTCTGATGCAACACAACGAGCAGTCCTTGCCGGACTTTCGTGCGGGGTCGGCCTTGCCGCTCCCGTGGTTATGTATGCCGCGACGCTGCCGTTTTCGTCGGTGAATGAGACGGTCGTGGCGGGTGCGGTTCCCTTCGCCGTGGGCGCGGTGGCGGGCGTGGGTATCTATGCCGCCTCGCTGGGTATCTCCGAGTATCGTGCGCAGCGTGAAGAGCGTCTGTTCCAGCCCGATGCCATGGGCGGTGCCGCCAATCTCGATCAGCATCAAAGCGAGTTCAAGACCGCCTCGATTCCAGCTCAGCAGCAGGATGCGACTCCTTACGCTGCGGCTTCTGCTTCTCAGGCTCAGTCGGAGCAGTCTACCTCGGCATTCCTTTCCGGCCTGACCGGTGCGTTCCAGCGCCGTCATGCCGATGATGGTGTTCCTACCATCGCTCGAGCCGCAGATGCTATGGACGAGGCCGAGGCTTGGTCCATGATCGACAGTATGCTCGACGACGATTCGCCGGTGAGCTGCGACCCCGCACGCTCGCGCGACGTCTATCAAGTCGCCATCGACGAGCTCACCAACGGCGGGCAGACCGGCTCCTTCAATCGCGACGACATCGCCGCCGCGGCGCGTGCCGTATCGGGCTCCCAGGCCGCCCCTGCGGGCAGCACGGCGGCTTTCGTGGCACTCGTTGCCAACGCGGCATCCAATAACGCCTACAGCGCTACCTCGGCGGACGCGAACGCTTCTGCCGATAATTCGTACGTTGATGAAGCCATTACTGCGGACGAGGAGGCCGTTGCCGCCCGCCGTGCCGCCGAAAGCTCGCTGTGGGGCGCTCCTGCCCAGCAGCAGGCGGCTGAGGCTGCGCCGTACAACGCAAACCTCGCCAGCATGCCTATCATCTCCGGTGCCGCGGACATCGATCTCGATGACCTCGATGAGCCTGCAGCCATCACCGCATCGATTGATGCCCAAGATCGCATCGACACCGGCGACCTTCCGGACGCCTCGCTCGAGGTCGATGTCCCCATGGCCGATTACTCGGGCCACGAGGACATGTGGGCCGCCGCCACCGCGATTCTGGATGAGATTGACGAGCACGCTCCTGTTGCAGTCCCCACTCCCGTCGCTGCCCCTCAGCCTGCTGCTCCCGCCTATGTCGGCCGTCACAGCGCTGTGTTCCCCGAGGATACCGCCCGTATCTCGCGCGAGAGCATCGAGCGGGCCGAGGCTATTGCCGCCGGCATTATGGAAAATCGTCGTCACGAGCGCGTCAATCAGATCCTCGAGGAAGAGATCGAGCGCCTGCAGTCCTCTACCGCCAAGCGTACGGGCCGTGCCTATCTGAGCGTTATCGAGGGCGGTACCGCCAGCTTCGCGCCGCTCCGCGCGGAGGCATAACTTCTGCATGGTTAAGATCAATCGAAAATGGGCGGTCGTGACCTGCCTGACGGCGCTCTTGATCTGGGGCAATTCGCTTGTTCCCGGCTCGGGGTCGGGCTCGCTGAGCCTAACGGTCATGGAAGCTATCCGCGGTTTCCTGCACGGCGTGGGACTTCCATATGAATGGGTGACCAACTTTGTTGTTCGCAAGTGTGCGCATTTTACTGAGTATATGGTGCTCGGCATCCTGGCAACGCACGCCTTTGATTTTGAGGGTCGGCGCACCTTTGACGTGCTGCTGCCCACGGCGGTGTTCCTGCTGCTGATTCCCTCGATCGACGAGACGATTCAGCTCTTTGTGCCGGGACGCGCCGGCATGATCACCGATGTGATGATCGACTGCTGTGGAGCGGCAACGGGCGTTGTGCTCCGATATCTCTTACGGTCGCTGATGTACGCTAAAAAGGCCGCCTAGGACGTATTGTTTGGTCCTAGGCGGCCTTTTTATTTGAGGGCTTATATGGGGCGTGATGGCGTCGTTCCGTAGGTTGGATTTGCCGAGCGCGCCACGCCCTGTGGGTGCGTCTGCTACTGAAGCGCCTGTGCGCCCAGGGCCAGGCAGCCCATGATGCCCTGCTTGCCCTCGAGGCTGTTGTTGACGATGTAGTTATCGATGTCGTTGACCTCGGACGTGACGATATAGCCGTTGAGCATTTCGGCGCACTTCTTGCGCGCGAGCGGCACGATGGGGGTGTGGTCGGCCACGCCGCCACCGATGATGATCTTTTGCGGCGCGTAGCACAGCGTGTAGGTCATGAGCGCCTGTGCCAGATAGCCGGCGAGCAGGTCCATGGCCTCCGGGTCATCGGCCATGTCTCCGGCGCTCTTGCCATCCCAGCGCTTTTTGACGCCGGGACCTGCGATGAGGCCCTCGAGGCAGTTGTCGTGGAAGGGGCAGGCGCTATGCTCGCCGATGGTGTCGCGAGGGTCGCGCGTGACCAGGATGTGGCCGGCCTCGGGATGCATCATGCCGTGCACGAGCTGGCCGCCCGAGAGCACGCCGGCGCCCACGCCGGTACCGATGGTCAGATACACAACGTCAGTGAGGCCCTGGGCGCAACCAAAGGTGACCTCGCCCAGGCAGGCGACGTTGACGTCGGTGTCGTAGCCGCAGGGAATATTGAGCTCGTTTTGGATGGTGCCCAGCAGATCGAAGTAGCGCCATGCCGTTTTGGGCGTCTCCAGGATCTTGCCGTATTGGGGCGAAGCGGGGTTGACTGCGGTGGGGCCAAACGCGCCGATGCCCAGCGCGGCGATGCCCTTGTTCGCAAACCACGCGTTGACGGCCTCAACGGTCTCCTGCGGGGTCGTGGTCGCGATCTGCTCACGTTCCAGGACCGTACCGTCTGCATAGCCCGTGGCGCAGACCATCTTGGTGCCGCCGGCCTCGAGCGCTCCGATAAGCTGCTGCTCTGCCATAGTATTCCTCTCTGGGACGAGTTGCTCCGTGACTAAAGTATAGTGCGCTAAACCATTTAAGAAAGCGCTATAAAAAGAAGCCCCGCAACTCGGCGGTGCGGGGCTTCTTTGGTTGCTTTAGTTGCCGGGCCGTCCTTACCCGCGCGGCTTGATTTTATCACGTAGCGATTTGAGGTTCTCCAGCGCCGCGTTGAGCGTCTCGTCACGCTTGGCAAAGTGGAAACGGATCAGATGGTTGACGGGCTCGCGGAAGAAGCTCGAGCCGGGCACGGCGCCCACGCCCACCTTTGAGGCCAGGTCCTCGCAGAACTCGAGGTCGCTGTCGTAGCCAAACTCCGAGATATCCATCATCACATAGTAGGCGCCCTGCGGCACGTTGTGCTCAAGACCGAGACTGTCGAGCCCCTGGCAGAACAGGTCGCGCTTGGCGGTATAGTGGTCAAGGACCTCATCGTAATAGCTGTCGTCGAAGTTGAGGGCGGTGACGACGGCTTCCTGCAGGGGAGCGGCGGCACCCACGGTGAGGAAGTCGTGGACCTTCTTGATGCGCTCGGTGATTTCGGCAGGGGCGATGGTGTACCCCAGGCGCCAGCCGGTGATGGAGTACGTCTTGGACAGCGAGCTGCAACTGATGGTTCGTTTGAACATGCCGGGCAGCGTGGCCATATAGACGTGCTCGTGGGGCGCGTAGACGATGTGCTCGTATACCTCGTCGGTGATGCAGTAGGCGTCGTACTTTTTGCAGAGGTCGGCGATAAAGGTGAGCTCCTCGCGCGTAAAGACCTTGCCACAGGGGTTGGACGGGTTGCACAGGACGATCGCCTTGGGATCGTTGTCGCGGAAGGCCGCCTCAAGCACCTCACGGTCAAAGTCGAACGCAGGCGGGTTGAGCGGCACGTAGATGGGCTCGGCACCCGAAAGGATCGTGTCGGCGCCGTAGTTCTCATAGAACGGCGAGAAGATGACGACCTTGTCGCCGGGGTTCGTGACCGTCATCATGGCGGCCATCATGGCCTCGGTGGAGCCGCAGGTGACTACGATATTCTCGTTGGGGTTCACCGGCATGCCCATAAAGTGCTCCTGTTTGGCGGCGAGCGCCTCGCGCATGGCCTGGGAGCCCCAGGTGATGGAGTACTGGTGATAGAGCGGCTTGGGGTCGCTGGCGATGGCGCTGAGGCTATCGAGCAGCTGCGCCGGGGGATCGAAGTCGGGGAAGCCCTGCGAGAGATTGACAGCGCCGTACTTATTGGAGATGCGTGTCATGCGGCGGATGACCGAATCGGTAAACGTTGCCGTGCGGTTGGATAGTTCTTTCATGCCGGTCCTTTCGAGCATTTGCAGTGGGGCAAGTTTACTCCTATGAAACCGGTGGGATTTGCTCGAAATGGTCTCGAAAAACTCTTTTCAAAATTCTTGAAAATTGGGGCTTGCATCGCGTGGCGTTCCTTGCAATAATAGTCGAGCGCGAAGCGCACAGGACACGGTGGGTGTAGCTCAGTTGGCTAGAGCGACGGGTTGTGGTCCCGTAGGTCGAGGGTTCGAGTCCCTTTACCCACCCCAGTTCTTGCTTCGTGTTGATATCGGGTCGTTAGCTCAGTTGGTAGAGCAGGGGACTCTTAATCCCAAGGTCCAGGGTTCGACCCCCTGACGGCCCACCACACGATATCTCCTCTAAAGTCCGCCACAACGGACTTTAGCTTTGGGTCGTTAGCTCAGTTGGTAGAGCAGGGGACTCTTAATCCCAAGGTCCAGGGTTCGACCCCCTGACGGCCCACCAAAAGATTGTTAAAGCGACTAGCTCAGGCTGGTCGCTTTTTTGTTGACCTCGCATGGGGTCGAACCCGTCGGGGCGCGAAGCTGAGGAAATGCGTGAGCATTTACCAGCGTAGCGCGCAAGGCGCCTTGGCGCCGCAGCGGTCGCCTGCAAAGCAGGCTGACCCCCTGACGGCCCACCAAAGCAAGTTAAGACGGTCAACGAAAGTTGGCCGTCTTTTTTTGACCTCGCATGGGGTCGAACCCGTCGGGGCGCGAAGTTGGGGAAACTGCACCGTGATTCCCTTAGGGAAACACGGCTAAAGCCCCATAAACGTGCTCTCCTTATGAGAATTATGCTCACGGGGCTCGATGCATGTTGAGAAGTTGTGATCAAACTCAAAGTGAGAATCGATTTAGTCTGCTCGATAGTGCGAACCTAAGCTTTCAGTTCGCTTGCGCATGGCTTTGACCATTTCCTGTGCTAGTCGAATCTGCGATTGCAGGCGGGCGAGGGCTGCGACTTCGCTGTCCTGGGCTTTCTGTGTGCTCAAGGTCGTTGTCTCCGTCTTCAAGCCCTCAAGCTCGTGTAGTGCCTCGGATAGGCCCGTCTCGGTTCGGTTGATCATGCAATAGGTGCTCATCGTGTGCTTAAGGCCGTGTGTCAGGCGTTCAGCATCAGTTGTGGCAATGCCGTAGTGGGGGAGGTCGATATCCGCCTTCGGGGCCACCTCAGGTGCATTCTGCGCTGCAAGGGCTGCCGATGCGCCCGCGATGCGTCCGAACACGATGCCGTTGGCGCTTGACAAGCCACCAATGCGGTCGGCGCCGTGCATGCCGCCTGTCGCCTCGCCGCAAGCGTAGAGGCCCTCAACGCCTGTGTGCGCGGTCTTATCGATCTTGATGCCGCCGTTAGCGGCGTGGGCATACATCGCAACGCGCATCTCGTCAGTCGGGGCGATGCCGTGCTCGTCTTGCAGCCAGGTGGCAAAGGTCTGCACAAACTCTGGGACATCCTCGCGGGGGAAGTCGTAGTGGAGTGCCAGGCCTTCGGCACCTGCCTGATCGATGACGAGATCGATAGCGCGGGAGGCCAAGCATGACGTGAAGGGACCATATCCAGAGCGCTGCTCGAGCAGGTCGTCCAGCTTGTCGTCGGCAATATCTACCGGCTGGTCTACATGTACGTAGCGCCAGGTTTTCTCGTTGAAGACCAGGTTGCGCTTGGGCTCGATGAAGCCGGGCATCATCTGCATGAACTCGATATTAGTAAGTGTTGCGCCGTGCGCCAGCGCGATGGCCTGCGAGGAGCTGAGCACATCAGCCGACGTAAGGCTGCGCTCGAACAGGCCGCCTGTGCCACCGGCTGCGATGATTGTGGCCTTGGCAGCAAAGGGCACGATTCGATTTTCGGTGAGGTCGTAGAGTACGGTTCCGGTTATTCTGCCGTTCGTGTCCTCAACAAGGTCAATAAGCTCATGGCGGGGGAGCAGGCGAATGCCGAGCGACTCGATCCAGGTCGTCAGAGCGTCCTCAAGGGGCTTGCGGGTGAGGCCGCGCCACATGCGCGTCTTGTGGTCAAAGCAGGGGATAAACTGCTTTTGCTGAGCACTCTCGGCGCTTTGCGGACGCTGAAGCTCAACGCCCAGGTCTTGCTCGAGCCATTCAATTGCATGGGGAATGCCGTGGACAAACGTCTGGACAAGCTCGGGGTCGGCGACGCCGCCACCAACGGTCTGAATGGTGTCGATGAGGTCTTGTTCGTCGTCTTCGTTAACGGGTCCGATAAGCCCCAGGCCCCAGGTTCCGGGGAAGAAGCTCGATCCACTCATAGTCTTGCCGGCGCTTGCCACGGTGACGGTTGCGCCCGTGCGTGCCGCTTCGATGGCGGCGCAAAGGCCCGCAATGCCAGACCCAATTACCAGTACATCAGTCGATTCCATCGGATTCCTTTCTCGTCCGGCGCATTGTCGCACGGGTGATCGGCAATGGGGCCGCAAAGACCCGGCAAATCGGTAAAGGGCAAATATGGCAGGTGGGCGTCATGGACGCTCTGGCGCTCCATCTCTTCACATCTCGTATTTCGCCCCAGCTGATATATCGACATTAGCTACCCTGCGACAGCGCAAACAAAAAGAGCCGCTACCTCGAAAGGTAGCGGCTCCAAAGCTCAGCTATATGAGCATCGCGCGGGCGCGATTAGGCCTTGAGGGCCTCCTCGACGGCGACAGCGCAGGCGACGGTGGCACCGACCATGGGGTTGTTGCCCATGCCGATGAGACCCATCATGTCGACGTGCGCAGGCACGGAGGAAGAACCGGCGAACTGGGCGTCGGAGTGCATGCGGCCCATGGTGTCGGTCATGCCGTAAGAGGCAGGGCCGGCGCCCATGTTGTCCGGGTGCAGGGTACGGCCAGTGCCGCCACCAGAAGCGACGGAGAAGTACTTCTTGCCAGCCTCGAGGCGCTCCTTCTTGTAGGTGCCAGCGACGGGGTGCTGGAAGCGCGTGGGGTTGGTGGAGTTACCGGTGATCGAGATGTCGACGTTCTCGTGCCACATGATGGCAACGCCCTCGCGGACGTCGTCGGCGCCGTAGCAGTTGACGGCGGCGCGGGGACCATCGGAGTATGGGATGGTCTCGACGACCTTGAGCTCGCCCGTGAAGTAGTCGAACTGGGTCTTCACGTAGGTGAAGCCGTTGATGCGGGCGATGATCTGAGCAGCGTCCTTGCCCAGACCGTTGAGGATAACGCGCAGCGGCTTCTTGCGAGCCTTGTTGGCGTTCAGAGCCAGGCCGATAGCACCCTCAGCGGCAGCGAAGGACTCGTGACCTGCCAGGAAGGCGAAGCACTCGGTGTCGTCGGAGAGCAGCATAGCGCCCAGGTTGCCGTGGCCCAGACCGACCTTGCGGTCCTCGGCGACGGAGCCGGGAACGGTGAAGGCCTGGATGCCCTCGCCGATGATGGCGGCAGCCTCAGAAGCGGACTTGGCGCCACGCTTGACAGCGAGAGCGCAACCGAGGGTGTAGGCCCACTCGGCGTTCTGGAAGGCGATGGACTGGGTGTTGTTGACGATCTCACGCGGGTTGAAGCCCTTGTCGGTGCAGATCTGCAGAGCTTCCTCGAGGGAGGCGATGCCGTTGTCGGCGAGGCACTTGTTGATCTTGTCAGCGCGGCGCTCGTAACCTTCGAACGTAACAGTCATAGTTATTTCCCTCCCTTTCTACTCGTGAACCGGGAACACGCTGGCGACGGAGTGAGTCTCCTCGTCGGTGCGCGGGTCGATGTACTTGGCAGCGTTCTCCCACTGACCATAGTGGCCCATAGCGCCAGCGATGGCCTCCTCGGGGGTCTTGCCGGCCTTGACGGCGTCGGTGAACTTGCCGAGGTTCAGGAACTCGAATGCGATGATCTCGTTCTCGTCATTGAGAGCCATGCGGGTGACGTAGCCCTGAGCGAGCTCGAGGTAACGAGCGCCCTTGGCCTTGGTGCCGAACATGGTGCCGACCTGAGAGCGAAGGCCCTTGCCGAGGTCGTCGAGGGAGGCGCCCACGGGCAGGCCGCCCTCGGAGAACGCGGTCTGGCTGCGGCCGTAAACGATCTGCAGGAAGATCTCGCGCATAGCAACGTTGATGGCGTCGCAGACGAGGTCGGTGTTGAGGGCCTCGAGGATGGTCTTACCGGGAAGGATCTCGGAAGCCATGGCGGCAGAGTGGGTCATGCCCGAGCAGCCGATGGTCTCAACGAGGGCCTCCTCGATGATGCCGTCCTTGATGTTCAGCGTGAGCTTGCAGGCGCCCTGCTGAGGTGCGCACCAACCCACACCGTGCGTAAGACCGGAGATGTCGGAAATCTCCTTAGCCTGGACCCACTTGCCCTCCTCGGGGATGGGTGCGGGGCCGTGGTATGCACCCTTGGCAACGGGGCACATGTTCTCCACTTCCTGTGAGTACTGCATGCCTCTCCTCTCTATCGTGTTGGCGTCCCGTCTGGGGGCCGTGGCTGGCGATTGCCGGGCGACCCTTCGAAAGGGACATGACATGCAGCCCCTATAATACCGCGAAATGCACGGAATATTCGGCGAACGGCTCAGTTTTCGTAGCGAGAAGTCCGGAAGTTTTAATTGAAACGGTTTAACCCTATGTTCTGTGGTCGTGAACTTCCGTAGAGGGGGTCCGTCTTGGGCAAGCTATTGGTCAGCTCTTGTAAGCATTGCGGGGGTTGACCTGTTGCAACGATGCCGTTCGCCGCCTGATTACTGCCTTTGGCCGCGCGAGTGTATTGTTTTGCGTGAATGTTTTGATGGCACGCTTCAATCGTGCTGTATTGGATGGCAAGCAGATCCCGGCGAAGGGAGCGCCATGCAGCGCGTTTGGAAAACGGTTACCGGCTTTTACCATGTCTGTGCCCGCGGTACGGGCAAGCAGCTCATCTTTGAGGGCGATGAAGACCGGTGGGAGTTTTTGGAGCTGATGCGCGAGTGCTGCTGCGAGGAGGGTGTGACGGTTATCGCCTGGTGCCTTATGGGCAATCACGTGCATTTGGTGCTTACAGATTACGAGGACAGGATGAGCGCGGCGATGCACCGGTTGCTTTTGACGTACGCGCGGCGGTTCAATAAACGCACGGGGCGCACAGGGCATCTGTTCCAGAACCGTTTTGACCGGCGCTCGCTCGATACCGACTGGCAGGTGATGGAGGCTATTCGCTCCGTACACGCCGATCCGCAGGAGGCGGGCGTTAGCCTAATCGAGCGTTATCCCTGGAGTAGCTTTGCGGAGCATTTGTGCGCTTACGACGGTGACGCGGCCGATGTCGTGAGGGGATTTTCTGATCCTTCTTGCGTGCTTGAGCTTTTTGGCTCTGCCGAGGGCTTTATTGCCTATTCGCTTTCGACGCCCGACGGCAGTGAGCCAGCTCTGTGCGATATGAAAGAGACGGAGTGGGAACGCCACGCCTTTGCCAACAAGTTGGCGAAGGAGCTAGGGGTTCCGCTTCGTGGGGTTAAAGTCGCACCGCCGGCGCAGCGCGATACCGTTATTTTTGGATTGCACGATGCCGGTTTTACGGTGCGCCAGATTGAGCGGTATACCGGGATTGGCAAAAGTACCGTCTCTCGTATCGTGCGCGCTTATGCGCGGGTGAAGGCACAGGCCGAGCTCTCGGAATAGAAAATGGCCGAACCACTCTTAGTCAAGCGATTCGGCCAACAAAATTCTTAAGATTTGGGACAAATACTACTGATTATTTTGTCCCGTGAGCATGCCGTCGAGGGTGCGCCAGGCGAGCTCGGCGCATTTGACGCGGGCGGGCATGTGCGAGATGTCCTGGAGCTGGGCAGCTTCGTCCAGGTCTTCCAGATCTTCCTCGGAGAGCTGCTCGCCGCGGATCATGGCGAGGAAGAGCTCTGCCAGGCGGTGAGCTTCCTCGACGGTCTCGCCGGTGATGAGGTCGGCCATGATGTCGGCGCTGGCCTGGCTGATGGCGCAGCCATGACCGGTAAAGGAGGCCTCCTCGATCACGCCCTTCTCGACACGCAGCCGCAAGGTGAGCTCGTCGCCACAGCTGGGGTTGATACCGTCGTGCTCGTGCGTGGGAGCATCCATCTCGTACTTATAGTCGGGGTGCGAGTTGTGCTCCATAAACGTGGTAGAGGTGTACAGATTACCCATTGAACGTGCTCCAAACGTGATGCAGGCCGGCGATGAACTTGTCGATGTCGGCCTTGTCGTTGTAGAAGGCCACGCTGGCGCGGCAGCAGGCAAGGTTCTCGACGCCCAGCCAGGTGAGCAGCGGCTGCGCGCAGTGGTGGCCGGCGCGGATGCAGACGCCGTCCATGTCCATGATGCTCGCGACGTCGTGCGGATGGATGCCCTTGACGTTAAAGCTCACAACGCCGTGGTGGTTGTCCCAATAGATGGAGCCGATGATCTGGACAAAGTCGAGCTGCATGAGTTCGCCCATCAGATAGTGGACGAGTGCCTGCTCGCGGGCCTGGATGTTCTCGTAGCCCACCGTGTTGACCAGGTAATCAAGGGCGGCGCCCGTGGCGAAGATGCCGGCGGCGTCCTGCGTGCCGGCCTCGAATTTCTCGGGAACGGGCGCCCAGACGGCGTCTTGCTCGGTGACCGAGTCGATCATCTCGCCGCCGGTGAGCATGGGCGGCATGGCGTTGAGCAGGTCCATTTTGCCCCACAGCACGCCGATGCCCATGGGGCCCATGGCCTTGTGTGCGCTAAAGGCAAAGAAGTCGGCGCCCAGGTCGGCCACATCGACCGGCATGTGCGGCAGCGACTGCGCACCGTCGACGACCAGGTAGCCACCGTACTTGTGCACGAGTTTGCCGAGGTTCTTGACCGGGTTCTCGACGCCCAGCACGTTGGAGACCTGGCCCACGGCCAGGATCTTGGTCTTGGGACCAACCTTGGCAAGAACTTCCTCGGTGGTGAGCTGGCCGGTCTTGGTGGGGTAGAGGTAGACGAGCTTGGCGCCGGTCTCGCGGCAGACCTGCTGCCACGGAATCAGGTTGGAGTGGTGCTCCATGATGGTGATGACGACCTCGTCACCGGGCTCGAGCACCGTGGGTGCAAAGCTCTTGGCAACCAGGTTGAGCGACTCGCTCGTGTTGCGGGTGAAGACGACCTCGTTGGCCTGGGAAGCGCCGATGAGGTCGGCGATCTGCTGGCGGACCTTCGCGATGGCGTCGGTGGCCTCGACGGACAGCGAGTACAGTCCGCGTAGGGGGTTGGCGTTCATACGCTGGTAGAAGTCGCGCTCGGCGTCGAGCACGCAGGCGGGGCGCTGCGCGGTGGCGGCACTATCGAGGAAGGCGATCTCGGGGTGCTGCTGAAACAGCGGGAACTGGCCCTTGTAGGGGTTGGTCTCGATATCTACGGTAGGCCAGCCGCGCGAAGCCTCGTCGCTGGCGTCGAGCTCCATGGGCTCGGGGGCGGTACAGGTGTCGCATTTAACGTGCTCGGTGTCGATCATGCGAGCTCCTCTTCAAAGTTATCGATCAGGTTGTTGCCCAAGCGGACGACGGCGGCGCGGGTGCGCTCGTCGGTCGCGGAAAGCGCGGCGTCCTCCAGCTTGGCGCGGATGAACAGGTCTTCGGCGGCGTTTTGGTCAAGGCCGCGGCAGGCGAGGTAGAACAGCTGCTCGTCGCGGACGTGGCCGATGGTGGCTCCGTGGTTGCCGGCGACGTCGTCCTCGTCGCACAGGATGACGGGGACGGTCTTGTTGTCGACGCCCTTGTTGGCCAAAAGCACCGTCTCGCGCTCGGTGCCGGTTGCACCCTTGCAGCCGTGCACGAGGTCGATGGTGCCGCGGTAGACCTTCTTGGACGTGCCGGTCAGTACGCCGTTGGCGTCGATTTCGCACTCGGTCTTGCGACCGCGGTGGCGCAGCTCGTAGTTAAAGTCGCGCACCTGCTCGCGAGCGCCCAGGTAGTCAGTATCGATGGTGACCTTGGCGGTATCGCCCAGCAGGTCGCCGGCAAGGCCGGTGGCGCTGGCGCCGGCACCCAGGACGCTGTGCTGCACGTTGACGCGCGCGCCCTCGTCCAGGAACAGGCCGGTGTCGTCGAGCGCGATCCAGCTATCGTCGAGCGTCTGCGTGCAGGCCACGTTGACGGTGGCGTACTCGTGGGCGCACACGCGTAGCACGGAACCCACGACGCCTTGGCCGGCAACGGGGGAGTCTAGGGCAATAAGCAGATCGAGCGTCGACTGGGGACGGGCGACGACGTCGATGGCGGCGATGGCCGCGGCGGCATCGACACCGCTCACGCGCACGGTAACCGTGACGTGCTTGTATGCGGGCACATCGATGACGATGCGCTTGGTGGCGTGCTCGGCCAAGTAGGCGTAGGCAGCCTCGCCCATGCCGGTCTCGAAGGCTTCAGCAGGGGAGAGCTCCTCTTCGAGCTTGATGGCGCCGGCCTGGTAGACGGAGGTGGCGGGCACGTCGAGCTCGGTCTCGGGCGTGATGCGGGCGCGGTCGGCTGCATCACCGGGGGCGGAGGCGCGGCGCTCGGGGAAGCGCTCGGCCATGGCGTCCATGGCGGCTTCGAACGCGTCTGCCACGCCAGTAAACTGCTCGTCCAAGCCCTCGACCTCAACGGCCTCGGTGGGAGCGGTGGCAAGCTCGTTAGAGAGTTCGAGCTTGGTCTGGTTCATCTTGAGCCAACCCCAAGTGGCAGCCGGCATCGCATTGACCTGCTCAAGGGTGGTAGCAGCGGTGTTGGTGGTCTGCTTCATTATCCGATCGCTCCTTCCATCTCGAGCTTGATCAGGTTGTTCATCTCGACGGCGTACTCCAGCGGCAGCTCCTTGGAGACCGGGTTGGCAAAGCCATTGACGATCATGGTGCGGGCCTCTTCCTCCGAGATACCGCGGCTCATCAGGTAGAACACCTTGTCGTCGCCGATGCGGCCGATGGTGGCCTCGTGGCCGATGTCGACGTTCTTGGCGCGGATGTCCATGGCCGGGATGGTGTCGGAGCGGCTCTGGTCGTCGAGCATGAGCGACTGGCAGCTCACGGTTGCCTTAGACCCCTCAGCCTTGGGCGTGGCAACGATAGAGCTGCGGAACGTCTGGATGCCGCCGCTCTTGGAGATGCCCTTGGTCTCGACGGTTGCCGAGGTCTCGGGCGCGTTGAGCACGACCTTGCAACCGGTATCGAGGTTCTGACCGGCGCCGGCAAAGGTGATGCCGGTAAAGCTCGAGCGGGCGCGGCGACCGTTGAGCACGCTCATGGGGTAGAGGTAGCCCACGTGGCTGCCGAAGGAACCGCTGATCCACTCGATGTCGCCGTCCTCGTCCACGCGTGCACGCTTGGTGTTGAGGTTGTACATATTCTTGGACCAGTTCTCGATGGTCGAATAGCGCAGGTGCGCGCGCTTGCCTACAAACAGCTCGACAGCGCCGGCATGGAGGTTGGCCACGTTGTACTTGGGCGCGGAGCAGCCCTCGATAAAGTGCAGGTCGGCATCGTCTTCGACGATGATGAGCGTGTGCTCAAACTGGCCAGCGCCCTTGGCGTTGAGGCGGAAGTAGCTCTGCAGCGGAAAATCGAGCTTGGTGCCCTTGGGCACGTAGACAAACGAGCCGCCCGACCACACGGCGCCGTGCAGGGCCGCAAACTTGTGGTCGGTGGGCGGGATGAGCGTCATAAACTTCTCGTGGATGAGCGGCTCCCACTGCGGGTCGTGCAAGGCCTCCTCAATGCCGGAGTAGACGATACCCATCTTGGACGCCGTGTCCTGCATGTTGTGGTAGACGAGTTCGGAGTCGTACTGCGCGCCGACGCCCGCCAGGTAGCTGCGCTCGGCCTCTGGGATGCCCAGGCGTTCAAAGGTGTTCTTGATGTCGTCGGGCACCGACTCCCAGTCGTGCTTTTGGTCGGTGTTGGGCTTGACGTAGGTGACGATGTTGTCCATGTCCAGGCCCTCGATGGAGGGGCCCCACGTCGGGTCGGGAAAACGGTTGAAGATCTCGAGGGACTTTAAGCGCAGGTCGAGCATCCACTGAGGCTCGTCCTTCTTGGCGCTGATCTCGCGCACGATGTCGGGCGTGATGCCGGCGTCGAGACGCTCGAATCCCTCCTCGCCATAGGTGAAGTCGTAGAGGCTGCGGTCGATGTCCGCGACCTCGGTGCGGTTCTTGGTCATTGCGTCGCCCCTTTACGCCTGCTGCTCGGCAGCGGCGGCCTCGGCCTGGGCGCGCTGCTCGGCGGCCTCGCGCTCGAAGGTCTCAAAGCCGTTCTTGTCGATCCAGGGGATGAGCGAGGCGTCGTCCTCGCGCACGATGTGGCCCTTGACCATAACGTGGACGCGGTCGACATCCAGATGCTCCAGGATGCGCGTGTTGTGCGTGATGATGAGCATGGAGCCGTCGCGGCTCTTGCGGTAGGCGTCCATGCCGTGGCTGACGGTGGACAGGGCGTCGACGTCCAGGCCGGAGTCGGTTTCGTCCAGGATGGCGAGCTTGGGCTGCAGCAGCAGGAGCTGGAGCATCTCGACTTTCTTCTTCTCGCCGCCCGAGAAGCCCACGCCCAGCTCGCGGTTGAGGTAGGCGGTGTCCATGTTGAGCTCGGTCGCGAGCTCCTTAACGCGACGGCGGAACTCCTTGCCCTTCATCTCTAGGCCGGGACGGCCGGCGATGCTGGCGCGCAAAAAGCTCGACAGCGGCACGCCCGGGATCTCGACCGGGGCCTGGAAGCTCAGGAACAGGCCGGCGCGCGAGCGTTTGTCGGTGGTGAGCTCGGTGATGTCCTGGCCGTCAAAGACGATGCGGCCGTCCTGCACGGTGTAGACGGGGTCGCCCATGACCAGGTGGCCGAGGGTGGACTTGCCGGCGCCGTTGGGTCCCATCAGCACGTGGGTCTCGCCGGCGGCGACGTTGAGGTTGACGTTGTGGAGGATGGTCTTTTCGTCCACGGAGGCGGTCAGACCTTCGATGGAAAGCAGCGGATTTGCGCTCATGCTGTCCCTCTCTGTATATGGTGTACTCATAGGTGTACTAAACCCTAGGAATCTTCTCGGAATAAAGTTACTATGGGTTCGGCGTTAGTCAAGGGAAAACCCGACTAATCCACTCGACTTTTTAGATGTGGGACATAATAATCAGGCTTGTTTGCCCCGCGTGCATAAGATTTGGGACAAACAAGCCTGGTATTTTGTCCCGGCAACGATGAGAGGGTAGGTATGCTCATTTCTTCTAAGGGCCGCTATGCCCTCCGTCTGATGATCTATATCGCAGCGCTTGGTGACGTCGAGGGCAAAATCGCCCTGCGCGAGGTTGCCGACCGCGAGCATATCTCGCAAAAGTATTTGGAGCAGCTGGTTCGTCCGCTTATGAAGGCGGGCCTGCTTAAGAGCGTGCGCGGCAAGGGCGGCGGCTACATGATGGCCAAGGACCCGGCCGAGGTGCGTGCCGGCGACATCCTGCGCGCCGTCGAGGGCAGCACGGCTCCGGTGGCGTGCGACGGCATCGACAACAGCTGCACCCGCAGTGACCTGTGTTCCACCGTAAAGTTCTGGCGTGGCCTTGACGAGGTCATCGAGAACTATGTCGACGGCGTGACGTTGGCCGACCTGGCCGCCGTCCCCGAGATCAACTTTGACATTAAGCTGTAGGGCTGCAAATGGCATCTCTCGACAAGGTGTATAAGCAAATCGAAGTTTTTGCTCGGGAATGTGACGCCGAGAAGGTTGTGCTGTTTGGTTCTCGTGCTCGAGGCGACAACTTACCCAAGAGCGATATTGACATCGCCGTAGCAGGTTGTCGGGATTTCGGCCGTTTCTCATATTTGATCGAGGAGCGTCTTGATACTCTTTTAGATGTAGATGTCGTCAATCTCGACGAGTCCTTGTCGCAGCAATTGCTCGATGAAATTGCCAGGGATGGTGTGATTCTGTATGAAAAAATATGAGAACTTTGCCAGTGCCTTGGCGAATCTTGAGGATGCGCCCAATCAGGATCTCAACAATGATTTTGTTCAGAGTGGATTGATTAATAAGCTCAATCTTCAATTTGAACTGAGCTGGAAGCTCCTTAAGCGTCTGCTCGAGTATGAGGGCGCCACGCTTGCCGCGTCGGGGTCTCCTCGTGCCATCTTGAAGGAGTCCTACCGATTCTACGACTTTATTGATGAGGCGGCCTGGCTAGATATGCTCAGAGATCGCAATACGAACGTCCATATCTATGACAACAAGCTCGCTCAAGATTTGATTCGGCGCATCTTGAACGTCTATATCCCTGCTTTCTGCCAGTTGAGGGACGGGTTGATGGAGCGTTACGGCGAGCTTCTGTTGGCGCCCGACGACCAGTTTGTTTAATTCCTTTAGATTTCGCGGAGGGCTGTTGCCGTTTACCGATGGGTTGTTGTGCAACAAACGGGGAGCTGTAATACTGAAACCATCTTTGCAAACTGCACTTTAACTACACCAATGCAGGGAGGATCTTATGCAGCCCAAACATTCCGCGATCGTGGCGGGCCTGACGTTGGCGCTTTCGTTTGGCACCGTTGCCGCGCCTGTGACTGCTGTTGCCGAGGAGCCCGCGCCGGGTGTTGCCTCGGATGCCACCGATATCGATAAGGGCCTTTACACCCAGCAGTCTTTTTCGGGCGTGCTGAGGTCGGTTCAGGGGGTCTCGTTTGTCAACGTGACCGCCGAGATGAAGTACTTCACCAAATATGAGAGCCATGGCAACTATAACCAGGGTTTTTCGTATGGCGATGGCTATAACGCGCTAGGCTATTACCAGTTCGACCGCCGTTGGTCGCTTGTTCCGTTTATGAAACAGGTCTACAACTACGATTCTGCTAAGTACGGCATGCTTAAGGCTGCGATCGATCAAGGCAGTGAGATTTCCAACGCGAACAACCCCATGTATGCGAACGGTCAGCTTACCGAGCTGGGCCGCATTGCGCAGGATGCCTTCCTGGGCGCCTACAACACTGACCCCGAGGAGTTCTCGGCGCTGCAGGATGCCTATGCATACAACTCCTACTATGCGGTGACCGAGGCGTGGCTCAAGAGTGCTCTCGGCATTGATATCTCCGGCCGCGCCGACTGTGTCAAGGGCATGGTGTGGAGTATTACCAACATGTGCGGCACCGGTGGCTGCAGAGACTTCTTCCGCTGGGCAAACCTTTCCAACAGCATGACGGACCGCGAGTTTGTGACGGCGCTTTCCAACAGCGTGGTCAATAACGTGGCGACCAAGTATGCAAGCCAGCCCCAGTATCATGAGGGCTGGAAGAACCGCTACCGCAATGAGCTCAAGGATTGTCTGGTCTATATTGCCGAGGACGAGGCTGCCGCGGCAACGCCCGTGCAGCCCGTGCAGCCTGAGCCCACGCCGGCGCCTGGTCCGAGCATGGCGCCTGCTGCTCCCGCCGCACCGACGCCTGGTACCGATGACGGTGCGGGCGACGATAATGATACGGATGCGCCCTCGACTGATGCGGGCAGCGAAGATGCCGGTAACGGTGGGGCTACGTCTGGTGGCACCGCGGCCGGTGGCGCTTCTGGCGATTCGTCGACTTCTGGCCCCGACGGCGCTACGGATGGTGCGACATCTGGCTCTACCGATGCGGGCGCTTCCAACGGCGCTGGCGATTCCGCTGCCGATGCTGGCTCCTCTAACGGTTCTGGCTCCGATGCTTCCGAGGGCGGTTCGAGTGAGGTATCCAATGCCGGCGATTCCTCGACGGAAAATAAGCCTTCTACCAGCGAGCAGCTTGGCTCCATGCTTGGATCTTCTTTGACGGCTGGCATTAACGGTGGCTCTTCTTCTGATGAGGGGGCGTCTGACCAGGGTTCCGGTTCCGATGCCGCCGATGAGGGCGCGAGACAGTCCGACGCCGATGCTCAGAAGGCTGGGGATAAGGGTGGTGCTACTACCACCACCACGACGACTACGACCACCACGACGACCAAGGCCTCGGGTGGCAATATGCCCAAGACGGGTGACCTCATCGTGATGGCGAGCCTTGCCAGCGCAAGCCTGGCCACGCTGGGCGCCACGTCTATTGTGAGCGGTAAGCATAAACTCGATCAGCAGAATAAGGCTGCTGGTGAGGACGGTTCCGAGGAGTAAGTTCCTGGTCGCCTGATAATCTAAGAACTAGGACGGGGTCCGGTGCAGCTGCATCGGACCCTGTTTTGTTGTGCAACGATTAGTTATGCCCCCTCACATCCCATGTTGCTACCGTTGCCCGATCTGTTTGTGTACCGACATCAGTACGTGCGAGGCGGTCATTACAATTGGCATCATGCTGCGATTTAAGGGGAACGTTTTGGTGTCTGAACAGGCAAATAATGGTTGTACTGCCGGCTTTGGCGTGCGTATGATCGGCTGTGCCGACGATGCGGCTTTGCCCATTGGCATGCACGACTATGCGGAGGCTCTTGGTTGCTGCACGCTGGTCGACAAGACCATGTTTATTGCCGATGTGCTGGATTGCGATGCGTCCGTTATGGTGTGCTGCCGACCCGAGGGTTTTGGCAAGAGCATGAACTTGTCGATGCTCAAGGCTTTTCTGGAGCGTCCTGTGGTCGGTCGCGCCGGTCTGATCTCGTTTGCCGATGCTCAGATTTGGGATGCGGACGGCGGGCGCTATCGGGACGAGTATGCTTGTTATCCAGTGATATCGCTGGACTTTTCTGGCGCTGCGAGGCGTGGTGCCTCTGTTGTCGGCGTCGTGCGTGATGCTCTTTCGGGCGAATGCGCTCGTCTGTTGACGCTCTTGGAGGCTCCGGATTTAGCACGAGATAAGGTGCGTCACATCGAACGCGTTGCGCGTGGCGTGGCGAGCGCGGACGAGGTTGACTCGGTGCTCGGTGTGCTCATTGAGCTGCTGGAGATGGCCTGCGATGAGCAGGTTGTATTGCTCGTTGATGGGTATGACGCGGCGTGGTCGCCCAGTGCGAGCGCGAGGGACGCTTCCGGCGCCGGTCCGGCGGAGCTGCTCGATCGCGTGCTGTTCGACGCCATTGCCACCGCGGGTAATTCGCTACGCTTGGCTTGTCTGATGGGGGAGCGTCCTAACCCTGCCGAGATGGCGCTTTCTTCGCGCAGCTGCTCGTATCGTCTTTCGATGCCCCTTTCGACGTGGTGCGACCGTTGGTTCGGCTTTTCGGATGCCGAGGTCGAGGCTCTGTTGAGTCATGCTGGACGCGAGGAATACCTGGATGATGCGCGTGAATGGCTCGAGGGATATCGGTTTGGCAGGGCCTATTGCTCGAGTCCGGCGCGTGTGATCGGTTTTCTGGACCGAGGCTGCACGGCGCCCGTGCGAGCCGATCTGTATGGGTATGCCGATTGCCTGAGTAGGGTAGTTGCCGGGTGGAATCTCGACCGCCTTTCGGTCTTGTTCGATTTACTCGAGCCCCATGCATGCGTTGAGGTCCCGGTTTGTTTGGGCGCTGCGGGGTCAGAGGCCTCGTATGATGATGGCCTGTGGACGGCGCTGTATCTGTCCGGTTTCCTGACGACGGATATGACTGAGGAGCCGGAACATGGCAATCGCCTCCGTGCTCTGCGGTTGCCCAATAATGAGCTTCGCCAAGCCTTGCGTCTGGTAATTATTGAGTGGTTTGAGTGTGCTGCCGAAGACACTCGAGACGTTGATGCGTTTCGCGACGGGTTGTGCCGTGGGGATGAGGATGCGGTGAAGCGGGCGTTAGAACGCATCCTGGGAGATGCAGGAATCGGTGCGAACAACCCAGATGCGCAGCTGCCATATCACCTGCTCTTGCAGGGACTCTGCTTTGGATTGCCGGGCTATGCCAATCCTGCCTCGAGGCGAAAGCGTGGCGCGGATCGCTGGGACATCCAGGTATTTCCTACGGGCGCTGTGTTTGACGTGGCAGACACGATCGGCATGCTCGACGAGCGTCCGCTGATAACGGTCAACATGATGTTTGACCCCGGTGTGGACGCGCTGGGCCTAGAGCTGCTGGCCGTTCAGGCGCTGCTCGACATAGAGCGCGACGGTATCGACAAGATTCGCGTACCGCGACCCGGTGTGGGCCGCATGCGCTGGGGATTCGGGTTTGACGGGTGTCGTGTGGCAGCGGTGTGCCAGCGGCTGTAGGGGCAGGCGATAACCGGGCTGCATCTGTTTCCCATTCTGTGTGCTTCTCGCTACTATAGAACGGATCGCTAACGGTCTGGTCGTGCTGGCGACTGGGATAAATACTGGTATATCCAACGTTCTATGGGGGTGTCGATTGTCTACGAGCGATATGAGCGTTAGCGTTGTGGTTCCATGCTACAACGCCGAGAAGTTTCTCGATCAGTGTCTCAGCTCTATTGAAGCCGATCCGATGGAGGAGCTCGAGATCATCGTGCTCAACGATGGCTCGACGGATGGCTCGCTTGCCATTATGGAGGCCCATGCGGCAGGGGACGCTCGCGTTCGGGTGATTGATAAAGCAAACCAAGGCTATGGCGCAACCGTTAACAGGGGTTTTAACGAGGCGCGGGGCGAATACGTTGCCGTTGTCGAGCCCGATGATTACCTTAAACCCGGCATGTTTTCCGCTTTGTATCAGCTGGCTTGCAAGCAGGATTATCCCGACGTGGTTAAATCCTCATACTGGCGTGTCTATATGGCGGACACTCCAAGGGAACATCTTTACCACTGCCATTACTACCATCGGGTTAAGCCGGGGCGCCAGCCTTTTGTTCTTGCCGATGCCCCCATCTTGATTCAAAAGCATCCTTCTATTTGGAGCGCACTCTATAAGAAGAGCTTCCTTGTTGGGTATGGCATCTGCTTTAAAGAGGTTCCCGGTGCTGGCTGGGTTGACAATCCCTTTCTTATCGAGACGCTTGCCCAGGCAAAGACCATCGCTTACACCGATGAGGCTTGGTATTGTTATCGTGAGGATTTGCCCACGGCATCGTCTGCCAGCGTTAACAGCGCCCTTGCCTTAACGCGTTGGAATGACATGGCCGACGTGCTCGAACGACTTGGCGTTACGGATGGGGGAATATGGCGCGCCCTTTACACGGTGGGATTCCGTCATGCTGGTCTTGCCCTTGCGAGCGGTGGCCTCGAGCAGCGAGATGTCTGCGTGCTTCTTAAGAAGACATTCCGCCGTATGGATCCGGCAATAGTGCGTGCTATGGATACTGTGAGCCCGCATCTAAAGCAGGCGTTTTCGCAGCTGACTGGTGAATCCGTAGGCGGGTCTGGCGTTTTAGCTTACCGTATATCGCAAATCAGGGAATTTGGATATACCCTAAAGACCGCCGGCTTGGGTTTTGCGCTTTCTCGCGTTGGGCTATCCTTAAAACGTCGCTCTGCTGAGCGTTCGTAGATTTTACATGCAAAGGAGCTGCATGCCTTCTAAGGGACACATTGCTATCTATACGCAAGATGCTAAGCTGGGACGCGAGGTCAAAGGCGCAACGCGTTACGTCTATCTTGCCACGCTGCTGTGTGAGCAGGGCTACGACGTTGATTTTATTACCAGTGGCTTTCAGCATTGGGATAAGCAGCAGCGAGATATTATGCACCTCGATCTGAGCATGCATCCCTTTACCGTGCATTTTATTGAAGAGCCTGTCTACCCTAAGAACATGTGTCCCCAGCGTATTTGGGCCCACCATGTGGTTTCAAAACGTGTTGTTAAGTTTTTTGATGAACACCATGCGTACGATTTGGTCTACTGCCAGATTCCGCCTAACGATGTTGCGCGTGAGATCGGCAAATGTGCCCATAAGTACGGCATTCCATTTGTTGTCGATGTTAATGACCTGTGGCCCGAGGCTTTCCGCGTTGCTCTGGATGTTCCGGTCCTTTCGGACATCTTCTTTGCCCCGTTTTACAAGCAGGCTAAGGCGACGTATCAGCTGGCCGATGCCATTGTGGGTACGTCGCAGGAGTACCGCGACCGTGGTGTGCGCGATGCACGTTCGGGTATTCCCAATGAAGTCGTGTACGTCGGCAATCAGCTTGCCGAGTTTGATGCCGGTGTGGCCAAGAACGCCGTTTTGATTGATAAACCGGCGGGAGAGATCTGGGTCTCTTATGCCGGCACCTTGAGCGCTTGCTACGACCTGGAGACTCTTGTTAAAGCAATCGGGATGGTTCAGAAGACCCATCCCGAGGTCAAGCTTCAGATTCTGGGTGATGGAGCCGAACGTGACAACCTTAAGGCCGTCGTTCAATCGACGGGCGCTGGTGTGACCTTTCATGGGTACCTGCCCTATGACAAGATGGCTGCATGGCTCAGCAGGTCTGATATCACGGTAAACTCGCTGGTCGAAAAAGCCGCCCAGAGTATCGTCACCAAGATCGGCGACTATCTGGCGGCGGGCAAACCCATGGTCAACACCAGCATGAGTGCTGAGTTCCGCGCAAAGGTCGAGTCAGACGGGTTTGGCGTTAACGTGCAACCCGGAAGCCCCGACAAGCTTGCCGCTGCGGTTACCGCCCTTGTCGAAGACGAATGGCACCGCAAGCAGATGGGGGAGGCCGCTCGTAAAATCGCAGAGGAACAGTTTGATCGCCCGCATTCGTATATGAAGACTGTAAAACTGATTGAAAGCTTGATAAGGTAGCCCTTTTAAGAGTTTACGCTAACGGGGAATATCCTGTATTCAATTCTAATGCCATGTTAAAAAAGCGGTTGTTGGGCGATTTTCTAGAGACCGCTATCGTAGATTTTGCGATTTGGCTCGCGATGAATTATTAGGCTGAATTTTGTCCCTATGACGCTGGCTTCGATTTCTGGGTCGATACATTTAGCGCCTTTAGGTTCTTCGCTGGCCAGAATGGAATGGGGACTTGGCGCAAACAGCTTTCTTGGGTTTCGCCTGTAATATAATTTATGCGCATCATTTGAACTTGTATTTAATGGGGGTTGGCATGAAACGTCACCTGCAACTGCTTGTTGTATCCGTTGCAGCGTTAGTTATTGGACTTAATCCATTGATTGGGCCGGTTGCTACTGCTTATGCAATCAATGGTGAACCTGTACAGCAGGATTCAACTGCTGAAGTCGCGGATTCTGAGAGCAATTCAAACTCGACTAACGACCCCGCCTCCTCGCCCTCCAATAAGAATCAGGACGACTCTGACAATCTTGTCGCAGAAGAAAATGACCCTTCCGTTGTAGCGGATGGGAGCGGCGACGTTTTAACCGATTCGTATCAGTATCTCTATATCGCCTATCCGCAGCTTCCAGTCGGTGTGGACCAGGTGATTGCATTTGCCACCCCTAACGATTCTGATGCACTCACAGATGCGACTCTTAAATTGGAATCCACAACTGGGCACTCCCTTTCTGTTAGTGCGACGGCCGTCAGTGGCAATGCTGCTGCATTTCAGTTCGGTAAGGATTATGCCGAGTGCGGATATGATTTGATTTCGATCTCCTATCATCTGCAGGGCGATGCCACGGAGCACAGTGTCGATTTGATGCAATGTGGATATGCGTTCGACATTGATGCGAATGCCGCTGTGGACGATGGCCTAGCCGAAGGCAGTGCTAATTCGTCTGTTTATTATTCAGATGATTCTGGCAATGCGATTCAGGCTGCCACGATTGGCGACGCACTTACCGCCTCAAATGGGGAGCAATCTCTCTCTCTTGCCGATACTGCTGTGAACGGTTCGTATGTTATTGCTCTTGATCCTGGTCATGGCGGCGTTGATCCCGGCGCCCAAGGTAATGGGAAGAGCGAGGCGGATCTTACTTGGAAGATTGCTGTTGCCTGTAAGGCCAAGCTGGAGCGATATGGTTTTAAGGTCGTGATGTCTCGAGGGCAAAGTGGTTCTTATGGCAGCAACGATTTTCTGTATCGCGTTCAGCGATGCGTAAAGCAAGGTGCACAAGCTTTTGTGAGTTTTCATATTAACTCTGGTAGTTCTGCGGCGCATGGTGCTGAGGTTTACGCGCCTACGGCCAACGGCACGAGCTATACGAAAGCCTCCGTCGAGCTTGCCCAAAAAGTGATGAATAATTTGTCTGCGCTTGGCTTGACCTATCGTGGCGTGTTTCAGATGACGGTTGGTGACGAATTTGCCGTTGTTCGCTGTGCTCGCGAGCAGGGGATTCCTGGCATCTTGATCGAGCATGGCTTTATTTCTAACTCGGGCGACGTTTGGAAATACTTTAGCGATGCTGGCTGCAAGCGTCTGGGGGAAGCTGACGCCGATGCGATTATTGCTCAGTTCCCGCGTTCTAGTTGGATGGATTACTCCGCTGTATTTGATGCTGACTATTACCTAAAGAATAATCCTGATGTCGCTAAATGGGCCAACAACGATAAGGACAAGGCCCTCCAGCATTTTATTAACTATGGCATGGCGGAGGGCCGCCGAGGCAACGAGGCGTTCGACGTCCAGAGCTACTACAACGAGTATCCCGACCTGAGGGCCGCGTACGGGACTAATATTTCTAAATACTATATTCACTATATGAAGTGGGGTAAAAGCGAGGGAAGACATGGTACGGGAACTTCTTCGCTAAAAGAGGCTGTCGTCACTATTGCTGGTATCGATTATTCTCCTGTTTATGATTTCAAGTTCTATCTTGATCACAACAGCGATCTTAAGAAGGCCTTTATTAAAACGACTGGCGCGGGCGTAATCATGGTTGACGACAATGCGGCCTTGCGCCACTTCGTCAGGTATGGCATGGCCGAGGGCCGCCGCGGCAACGAGGCGTTCGACGTCCGCAGCTACTACAACGAGTACCCCGACCTCCGCTCCGCCTATGGCACCGACACCGCCAAGCTCTACGGGCACTACCTGCGTTACGGCAGGGCCGAGGGACGCCGTGCCAACGGCTGCGACTCGCTGGAGGCCGCCCGCACGTCCCTCGACGGCGTGAACTACGCCCCGGTCTACGATTTCAGCTACTATATCGCCAGCAGCCCGGATGTGCTCTCCGCATATACGAAGAAGAGCGAGTGCGGCGCTCTTGTTGACGACGCGGCGGTCCTTCGCCACTTCGTCAGGTGTGGCATGGCCGAGGGCCGCCGCGGCAACGAGGCGTTCGACGTCCGCAGCTACTACAACGAGTACCCCGACCTCCGCTCCGCCTATGGCACCGACACCGCCAAGCTCTACGGGCACTACCTGCGTTACGGCAGGGCCGAGGGACGCCGTGCCAACGGCTGCGACTCGCTGGAGGCCGCCCGCACGTCCCTCGACGGCGTGAACTACGCCCCGGTCTACGATTTCAGCTACTATATCGCCAGCAGCCCGGATGTGCTCTCCGCATATACGAAGAAGAGCGAGTGCGGCGCTCTTGTTGACGACGCGGCGGTCCTTCGCCACTTCGTCAGGTGTGGCATGGCCGAGGGCCGCCGCGGCAACGAGGCGTTCGATGTTTATGGCTATAAAACTCGCTATATTGATCTTCGCAAGGCTTTCGGTAATGATTTGAAGGCTTACTATACTCATTTCCTAAAGTATGGATTAAAAGAAGGACGGGATGGGTCAAGCATGACGAGCTTTGAAGGCTATATCATGTCCCCCGCTTTTTCTTCATATGAAGATGCTTCGGCTCATTATGCAAGAACTGTAGGGGAGCAGGCTTACCCGGTCTCTGTTTATAAAAATAAAGGGGCTGCTACGGTTAAAGAGTTCTGCAAGATCCTCTATGAAGAAGCTGTGTCTGAAGGGGTTTGTCCCGAGGTCTTATATGCTCAGGTGATGAAAGAGACTGGGTATCTCAAATTTGGCAATTTGGTAAAAGCAGACCAATGCAATTTCGGTGGTATTGGAGCAACTGGTCACGGACATCCTGGCTATACTTTCGCAAACGTTAGGGAAGGTCTTAGAGCCCAAGTCCAGCATTTGAAGGCGTATGCTTCGACTGAACCGTTGAATAATCCGCGTGTTGACCCTCGTTTTCGTTTTGTCTCTAGGGGTTGTGCCCCGAAGACAACTGACCTTAACGGGCGATGGGCTGTTCCTGGAACTGGATACGGCGAGAGTTTAAATGCAATCGTCAAAGCCGTTATAGGTGACTAATTGATAGTGAATTGGTTTCGTCATGGATAAGATTTTTCTTCAAAACGAGTATAAAAAGATATTTTCCAGAATTGTTAATGGAGACAACATAACGGTATTGCGCTATGGGGATGGCGAACGTGCCATTATGACCGGCGAAAAGGTTGTAGCGCAGGAAGGCTGGTCTTCCGAGGGAGAGTCTCCTTTGGCTGTTGCGCTCCGAGAGAGTCTTAATTTCACTGACGACAACGTGTATTACGGGATATCATGTCCGTGCTGTGATAGACCTGCATATTACTGGTATTCAACTCGAATTGCCAGTAAGCAAATTACCTTTGCCAACTTGTTTGTGAATTCGAATTACCAGACATTCAAGTCTGATTTTCTGACATTAACTCGAGATGCAATTGTGATTGCAAATCATGCTGGAAAAAATAATCGAATTGGTAATTTGAATGTTCTGAAGTATTACGCGGTGGGGGATGACTGTATTTCCTGCTGGGAAGAGGAATGTGGATCGATAGTATCTAGAATTATTTCTGAATATGGAAGCCGAGACAATTTGCTTTATGTTGTTTCGGCGGGTCCTATGGCTGAACCGATAATTGCGGAGCTTTACAAACACAATCCTAATAACTGTTACATTGATTTTGGTTCTTCAATTGATATTTATATTCATGGATCGGACACTAGGCCATATTCAAAGCTGGGCACTGTTTATTCAAAACGAAACTGTTGGATGTTTGACCCGAATACAGCGGATTTTGATGTGTCCGTTGTTTTGACTACATATAAGAAACCAGAATCGCTGACTGAACAATTAGCGGCAATTGATAAGCAGACATTAAGGCCACGTGAGATCAGGCTTTTCAAGGACGCCATTGACGGTTTCTACTCCATTGATTTGAATGATGAGTTTTTGTCGTCATTTGATGATTGCTGCATTGCGAAATGCAATAGGGGAGTTTGGGGCCGATTTGATTATGCAAGAGAATGCAAATCAAAATATGTATGCCTCTTTGACGATGATACTATTCCAGGGGATTGTTGGCTGGAAAGCTGTCATTTTGAAATGATGCAACACGAGGGAATTTACGGCACGATTGGAATAGTGCTCGAGAATTCAAGTGGTTATCCGATTGACAAGCGTTCATACTATCGAGTCGGTTGGGCTGAACCCAACGAGCAGCTAATGGAAGTTGATTTCGTTGGTCACTCTTGGTTCCTTCCAAGAAGAGCCCTTGATTATATGTTCGAAAATACCGAGCAATTGCAACAGTATAAAGTTGCAGCGGAAGACATGACTCTTTCTGCTAAGGCCTTGCAATACGGGTTGTCAACTTTTGTCCCACCCCATCCATATGACAATAAAAGAGTTTGGGGTTCGGATAGCTCTCTTGCTATGCATTTTGGGCAGACTAGCGGATCTCTCTCAATGAATGTCAGCAATTTAAGGAAAATGGAATCCGCTATCGTTGAGTTAACCAAGACCGGTGCATCCTTTCTCTTTCAGCGTAATCCAGGCCTCGTTAAGATGCAAAAAAGGATTCTGAATAGGTATCACAATGTGGAACTGATGAAGCATTATTTAAAGGTCATCCATCGCAAGGTTTTCAGAAGAAATAAAGGATGAGTTTATATAGATGGCAAACAAAAATTCTAGAATCAAAAATGCTCTCCTCGCCTCATTGACTGGGGTGGGTGAACAACTCGCATCTTATGTTGGTGCGTTTATATTTCGAACAGTATTTTTGTATGTACTGAATGCCAACTATTTGGGAATATCGGCGCTATTTACAAACATATTGCAGGTGTTTTCCCTGACCGAGCTTGGTATCGGCTCGGTTATTGCATTTAATATGTATAAGCCAATTAAAGAATGCGATGATGAGGAATGCGCAAAGCTGCTCAATTTCTATAAAAGTGTCTACCGAGCAATTGCTTTAATTACTCTGCTTCTTGGAGCTTGTTTTTTTCCGTTTATCGATTCTGTTATCGCTGATCCCGGTAATATTCCGGATGATGTAAATCTTAGCGTAATCTATTGGCTTTTCGTATTTCAAAGTGTAACGAGTTACCTGTGCGTCTACAGGCAATCGCTACTCAATGCCGATCAAAAGGGTTATGTAATTTCCGCCGCTAACTCTATCTATAATATATGTTTAAATGTAATTAAAATTTTATTACTGATAGCTACTGCAAATTACACTTTTGTTCTTACTGCTGGAATTTTAATTTCCCTTGTTTACAACTTTGGCCTGTCTTGCTATAGCGCTAGGCAATATCCAGACATTATTGCGTTCAGGGATGCAAGGCTTAGCAACGCTAATAAGATTCGCATTTTTAAAGAGACTGGCGCATTAATGTGTCACAAAATCGGAGGAGTTGTTCTAAACAGCACTGACAGCATTATTCTCTCTTCTTTTATTGGCGTGGGGACAGTCGGTTTATATTCAAATTATCAGCTGATTTCATCTGCATTAGATTTGTTTTTAAATAAGGTTTTCGGTAGCTTTGTTCCGACAATTGGAAATGCCTTGATAGATGCGGGGGATTCTGAAAAACTTAAGTTGTATCAACGTCTTCGATTTATTAATATCTGGGCTGCGTCATTTTGCGCTTTGTGTTTTTATCTGTTGATTAATCCTTTTATTAAGATTTGGATCGGGGATAAATACTTATTGGATCAGGCTGTCGTTACGATTCTTTCCCTGCATTTTTTCTGGAATTCTTCAAGAATTATTAACGTTGGGTTCGTAAATGCTTCTGGCTTGTTTGTTAAAGATAAAATCAGACCTTTAATTCAGGCTGTTTTGAATCTAGTTATTTCCGTCTATGCCGTCATTCATGTTGGTATTGCTGGCGTTTTCATCGGCACTTTTCTTAGCACGCTCTTTACAAGTGCTTGGCGTGAGGGCGTTGTTTTGTACAAATATTTATTCCACTGTAGTTGTGTTGATTATTTTAAATGCTATTTAGGTTGGTTTTTTGTTTCGCTTATGCCCGCAATCGGGCTTCATATCTTGTTTTCATATATTCCAGATTCGCTGTTGGGTTTTGTAATTAGATTGGTAATTGCTGTCGCGGCGATAAATTTTTATTTTTGGATTGTGTTCAGGAAAACAGAATCATATTTATATATGAAACAACTCTTAAGTTCTATGACTAAGCGTGCATTTACTAGATAGGCATCTTGATTGTGGCGTCCACAAATCGCGAGGCTGGGTATTTGCTCGCTTGAGCACTGTTGAATATGCGATATGACACTGCCGTTATTGCGCCTGAGCACCAGCGTCGATATGGGCCGTAGTGTTTTTTGCATTCGTCTGCTCCATTAGTATCGGTCTGAACTTCGAATGAAGTTTGTCGAGTAGCTAATCGTTGACCATGGGCAGGTCGTGTGCGCTGTATTTGCGGGCGACCTGCCCAGCGATCCGAAGTTCTCAAGTGCAAACACCCATTCAGCAGTGTTAAGGACGCGGTTTCTCTGCTCAATATGCTCGCCTGACTCGATTTGGAGTCCCAGTTTCGGATGTCGCTGAAATCAGGGCGCCAATCTATAAAGCCCTCCCGATATCATGAGAAAAACTTGAACGCCGATATTTAAAATCCATGCAGTGGGCAGTTCATAAAGCTGGCAGAGATGGGATGCCATGTTAGCGCCGGGCGATTTTAGCCGCTAATAGTCAAACTATTTTGACCAATCCCG
>CABUQG010000019.1 GCA_902493535.1 uncultured Collinsella sp.
GAGGAGGCCGCCGACAAGGCGCTCAAGCTCATCAAGGTCGACTACGAGGTACTCGAGCCCCTGCTCGACTTTACCCAGGCGCTCGATAACGACATCGTGGTCCACCCCGAGGGCGACGTGACCTTTATGTTCCCGCAGGGCGGCGATGTTCCGCGTAACCTGGTATGCAGCGGTACCAGCGATTTTGGCGACTTGGACGAGGCCTTCGCCCAGAGCGACATCGTCTTCACCCGCACCTACACCAGCCAGGCAACCCAGACCGCGCCGATGGAGACCTTCCGTGCCTTCGCGACCACCGACGCGTTCGGCCGCATTTCGGTGACCACCTCTACGCAGGTGCCCTTCCACGTGCGCCGCATGGTCGCTCAGTCGCTCGATATCCCGCAGTCGCAGGTGCAGGTCATTAAGCCGCGCATCGGCGGCGGCTTTGGCTCCAAGCAGACGGGCTGCTGCGAGATCTTCGTGGCGTTCGTCACCCAGCAGACCGGCCGTCCGAGCTACTGCTGCTATACCCGCGAGGAGACCATCACCGCGGGCAACTCGCGCCACCAGATGCAGATGACCGTTAAGCTGGGCGCCATGAACGACGGCACCATCACGGCCATCGATCTGCATACGCTGTCCAACGCCGGGGCCTATGGCGAGCATGCCACCACGACGATCGGCCTCTCGGGCCACAAGAGCCTGCCTATCTACAACCATGTGAAGGCGAGCCGCTTTAGCTGGGACGCCGTCTACACCAATACCAACCGCGGCGGCGCGTATCGCGGCTACGGTGCCACCCAGGGCCAGTTTGCCGTGGAGAGCGCCGTCAACGAGCTCGCCGACATGCTGCACATGGACCCCGCCGACCTGCGCCTTAAGAACATCGTGCGCGAGGGCGAGATCATGCCGCAGTACTACAACGAGAAGCTCAATGCCTGCGCGCTCGATCGCTGCCTGCTGCGCGCGATGGACATGATTGGTTGGCGTGACAAGCCGCTGGCCGTGGACCTGGGCGACCGCGTGCGCGCCCTGGGCTGCGCGCTCACCATGCAGGGCTCGGGCATCTCCAACGTGGATATCGCCGGCATCGACATGCGCCTGGAAGAGGACGGCTTTATTACCATCGGCACCGGCGCCACCGATAACGGCATGGGCGTCGATACGATCCTGGCGCAGATTGCCGCCGAGGAGCTGGGCGTGGAGAGCTCACAGATCGTGGTGCGCGGCGTGGACACCGACGTGTCGCCGTTCGACGCCGGCTCGTACGCGAGCTCGGGTACGTACGTGACGGGCCTTGCCGCCAAGAACGCCGCGACCGAGCTGCGCGAGAAGATCTGCGCCAAGGCCGCCCAGATGTGGGATGTGGACGCCGCCGACGTGGTCTTCGATGGCCAGTACGTGCGCCTGTCCGACGAGCGCGCCGCGCGCGAGCAGAACCGCTACCTCACGCTGCGCGACTTTGCTAACCTGTGCGTCAAGAACATCGCGGGCGGCGACGCGCTGACCTCGCATGCCTCTGCCTGCCTGCCCGTTTCGCCCCCGCCGTTTATGGCCGGCATTGCCGAGGTCGAGGTCGACAAGGCCACCGGCAAGGTGACTGTTGTGGACTATGCGGCGGCTGTGGACTGCGGCACCGTGATCAACGAGGCGCTCGCGCGCGTCCAGGCCGAGGGCGGCATTGCCCAGGGTATCGGCCACGCGCTCTACGAGATCGTCGAGCACGATGATCGCGGCCGCCTGCGCACCGGCAACTTTATGAGCTACAAGCTGCCCACGCGCCTGGATATCGGCAGCATTCGCGTGGCCTTTGAGCCGAGCTACGAGCCGACGGGCCCGTTTGGTGCCAAGTCGATTGGCGAGGTCGTCATCAACACGCCGCTCGCCGCCGTGGCCTCGGCCGTCGCACACGCTACCGGACATCAGGTTCGCTCACTGCCCATCACGCCCGAGAAGGCCCTGCTGGGGGAGTAGGCGAGGAGGCGCTGTACCCGCTCATTGCCTAGCCCGGGGAAACTGCAGCCCACTTTTCAACTGAATTGTGGGCTGCAGTTTCCGTTTGAGGGCCTTGGCGGAAAGTGCATCCCGGAATAGGGGCTCAAAACGGGTTGCAGTTTCCGGTTGATGGCTATAGCGGAAATTGCATCCCATTCCGAGGCCCCAAACCGGGACACGCTTTCCGGCGCATGGCCAGCATCGCCTGACTGCCGAGTTCTACCGAAGTTGCGGTGGAATAGGGACTGTTTTGGAGGACTGGAGCCCCAAACAGTCCCTATTCCACCGCAACTTCGATGGGGCGGCGGGGGATCCGATGCGTACTCGTGGTGAGGTCGTGAGCCTGTAAAAGGTGTGCGTGCGCTTGCCGTTCGTATCTGCTATCATTCCTAGTCTGTGCGCTCATGCGGGCGTGGCGGAATTGGTAGACGCGCCAGATTTAGGTTCTGGTGGGATTCCCGTGAAGGTTCGAGTCCTTTCGCCCGCACCAACGCATCTGCGTCGGCCCTGGCCGTCGCGACACTTTGTTGCATAAAGGTACCAGCACCTCAGATAAGCTGGGCAGTATGAGGAGGAACGTGTTGAACATCACCGCTTCTGACGTCAAGGACGCCAAGCTCACCGCTACGGTCACCATCCCGGCCGCCGACGTCGACGCCGCGATCAAGAAGGCCTACAAGGACACCGCCAAGAAGTACCGCTTCCCGGGCTTCCGCGCCGGTAAGGCCCCCCGTCCGGTCATCGACTCCGCTCTTGGCGCCGAGGCTACCCTCGCTCAGGCCACCAACGACCTGATCGCCGCCAACGAGCCCGCCGTCCTCAACGAGCTGGACATCGTCCCCACCAAGAGCGGTGACTACAAGGAGCTCGACCTCGCCAAGGATCACGAGGACTACACCTACACCGTCGAGTTCTCCCTGCGTCCCGCCGCTGAGCTCTCCTCCTTCGACGCCGTCGAGATCGAGATGCCCCCTGCGGAGGTCACCGAGTCCGAGATCAACAACCAGGTCAAGATGCTCCTCAACTACCGTGCCACCTTCGAGGACGTCGAGGGTCGCGCCGTCGAGGCCGAGGACTTCGTCACCGTCGACCTCAAGTCCGTCGAGAACGCCGACAACTTTGCCGCCGAGGGCCGTATGCTCATCGCCGGTAGCGACAGCAACCCCAAGGAGTTCAATGAGGCCCTGATCGGCGCTAACGTTGACGACGTCAAGACCGTCACCTGGACCGACGAGGTCGAGGAGGGCGAGGAGGCCGAGACCCACACCGTCGAGGTCACCGTCAAGGGCATCAAGGTCCGCAACACCCCCGAGCTCACCGACGAGCTCGTCAAGTCCGACTTTGGCTTCGACAGCATCGACGCTATGCGCGACGCCATCAAGATCGAGATCGAGCAGGACAAGGCTTCCCGCCTCCCGGCCGAGAAGGAGAACCGTTGCGTCTCCGCTCTCGCCGAGCGCCTGCAGCTCGACGAGATGGACGCCGACTACGAGCAGTCCGTCTTTGAGGAGCTTGGCCAGAACTTCCTGTCCAACCTCGCCGCCCGCGGCATGACGCTCGACACCTGGCTGCCCGCTTCCGGCCTGACCATGGAGCAGTTCATCGGCGACCTGCACAAGCAGGCCAACGACGTTGCCCGTGAGTCCCTGGCTCTCGACGCCCTCGCCCGTGAGCTCAAGATCGAGGTCACCGAGGACGACGTCAACGCCGAGTTCGAGAAGGCCGGCGTCAAGGACGTCGAGGCTTCCAAGGCCGAGTTCATCGCCGATGGCCGCATGCCTGCCGTCCGCGAGTCCATCCGCCGCTCCAAGGCCGTCGACCACCTGGTCGAGAACGCCAAGGTGACCGAGGTCGACGAGACCGCTAAGGACGCCGAGTAATTCTCGCCACCTTGTCCACGAGCGCATGGGTGCGCCCGTGATGGGGTAAAGTTATACACCGGTTATCCGGTTGCTTCGTACGGTGCCAGCCAATGCATAGCATGCGGGCACCGTACGTTTATCTAGAACCATTATTGGTCCGTAAGAGAAATGGAGATGCGTATGATCGCTAAGTTCGATTCCGCCCTCGTGCCATACGTTATCGAGCAGACGCCGCGCGGCGAGCGCAGCTACGATATCTATTCGCGCCTGCTCAACGACCGCATCATCTTCTTGGGCGAGGAGATCAACTCCGTCAGCGCCAACCTGGTCGTTGCCCAGCTGCTGCATCTTGAGAGCCAGGATGCCGAGAAGGATATCTCGCTCTACATCAATTCGCCCGGCGGCGAGGTTTACTCCGGCCTGGCGATTCTGGACACCATGAACTTCATCAAGCCGCAGGTCTCCACCATCTGCGTCGGTATGGCCGCGTCCATGGCCGCTGTGCTGCTTTCTGCCGGCGCCAAGGGCAAGCGCTTCTGCCTGCCGCATTCCAAGGTCATGATTCACCAGCCCAGCGGCGGTGCGCAGGGCCAGCAGACCGAGATCGAGATCGTGGCCGAGGAGATCAAGAAGACCCGTCGTGAGCTCAACCAGATTCTGTCCGACGCATCGGGCCAGCCCATCGAGAAGGTCCAAGCCGATACCGAGCGCGACAACTACCTCACGGCTGCCGAGGCCCTCGACTACGGCCTGATCGACCGCATTGTCACCTCGCGCGATCTCGCCGCGAAGGACGCCTAGGATGGCCGGTAACATGCAGGACGGCTTCGACGAGAACGGCAACCCCATCCGCTGCTCCTTCTGCGGAAAAGAGCAGGGTCAGGTCCGCCGCCTGGTGAAGGGCCCGACCAACATCTTTATCTGTGACGAGTGCGTCGCCGCCTGCTCCGAGATCTTGGAGGAGTCGCTGGCTTCGGACTTTATGGACGCCGCCCGCAACGGCAAGCTGCCGGGCTTCCTCAACGACCACGGCCAGGCTGCCGGCCAGCCTGCTGTAGATCCTGAGGCCGAGGGTTTTGAGCTGGAGGACGACGCCCGTCAGGTCATTTCGCACGTGCCGACGCCGCACGAGATCTATGACGAGCTTTCGGCTTATGTCATGGGCCAGGAGGACGCCAAGCGCGCCATGTCGGTTGCCGTGTACAACCATTACCGCCGCGTCATCGAGGGCGGCGCTGCGCTTTCGGCCTTTGACGACGGTTTGGACTCGCAGCTCGACGATGATATGGACGAGGTGGAGCTCGCCAAGTCCAACATTTTGCTGCTCGGTCCCACCGGTACCGGTAAGACCCTGCTCGCCCAGACGCTTGCGCGCATCCTCGAGGTGCCGTTTGCCATCGCCGACGCCACCGCGCTCACCGAGGCCGGCTACGTGGGCGAGGACGTGGAGAATATCCTGCTCAAGCTTATCAATGCCGCCGATGGCGATATCGAGCGCGCGCAGGTCGGCATCATCTACGTGGACGAGATTGACAAGATCGCCCGCAAGGCCGAGAACCTCTCCATTACCCGCGATGTTTCGGGCGAGGGCGTTCAGCAGGCGCTGCTTAAGATTCTTGAGGGCACGGTGGCAAGCGTTCCGCCCACCGGCGGCCGCAAGCATCCCCAGCAGGAGCTGCTGCAGATCGACACGACCAACATCCTGTTTATCTGCGGCGGTGCCTTTGTGGGCCTGGACAAGATCATCGCCGATCGCGTGGGCAACAAGGGCGTGGGCTTTAACTCCGAGATCGCCGGCCCCACCTCGGTCGACGAGAACGACCTGCTGCGTCAGGTGCTCCCGCAGGATCTCAACGCCTTTGGCATGATCCCCGAGTTTGTGGGCCGTACGCCTGTCGTCACCCAGACGCAGGCGCTCGACGAGGACGACCTGGTGTCGATCCTGACCGAGCCCAAGAACGCCGTGGTTCGCCAGTACCGCAAGATGTTCCAGCTGGAGGACGTGGACCTGGAGTTTGAGGACGCCGCCCTGCACGAGATCGCCCGTATGGCGCTCGCCCGCAAGACTGGCGCCCGCGGCCTGCGCTCCATCTGCGAGGACGTGCTGCAGCAGACGATGTTCGACCTCCCCAGCGAGGAAGGCGTAGCCAAAGTCGTCGTAACCGAAGCCGCCGTCAAGGGCGAAGAACAGCCCCAGCGCATCTACGGCTAAAACCTGCCAAAATGTGTTTGCAAATAGCCTCCGACCACCCGCGGTCGGAGGCTATTTTATATATGCGCAATAACCCCAACTACCTGTGTTATTCTGTGTGTTTGTTTAAGCCTCAGCGAAGTCATTACAGACTGAAGTAATCGATACCTAAGGGGAGGAATGTAGGCCCGATTTTCGTAGATTCCGCACGAGCCGAAGACCACTTAATGTGGTCTTCGCGCGAGCCAGGACTTGACCGAGCGAAAATCGGGCCTACATTCCTCCCCGATGGGCAAGGGAGAGATATATGGAAGAAATGCCCAAGAACTACGATCCGTCGACCAACGAGCCGGCGATCCTGCAGAAGTGGCTCGACGGCGGCTACTATAAGCGCCGTGAGGGCGTGGGCGACTGCACCGTCACCATTCCGCCTCCCAACGTGACCGGCAAGCTCCACATGGGCCACGCCACCGATGACTCCATCCAGGATGCCATCGTCCGTATGGCCCGCATGCGCGGCAAGTCCACGCGCTGGGTGCTCGGCACCGACCACGCCGGTATCGCCACGCAGACCAAGGTCGACAAGAAGCTCAAGAGCGAGGGCATTAGCCGCCTGGAGATTGGTCGCGACAAGTTTGTCGACGCCTGCTGGGACTGGACCCACGAGTACGGCGGCATTATCGTCGAGCAGATCAAGCGCATGGGCTGCTCCGTCGACTTCGATAACGAGCGCTTTACCATGGACGAGGACTATGCCCAGGCCGTGCGCAAGGTGTTCTGCGACTGGTACCACGACGGTCTGATTTACCGCGGCAAGCGCATTGTCAACTGGTGCCCCAACTGCACCACCGCCATCTCGGACGACGAGGCCGAGTACAAGGACGAGAAGGGCCACCTGTGGCACCTGCGCTACCCGCTGACCGAGCCGGTCAACGGCCAGGACTACATCGTCGTCGCCACCACGCGCCCCGAGACCATGCTCGGCGACACGGGCGTCGCTGTCTCCCCGAAGGATCCCGAGAAGGCCGCCTTTGTGGGTAAGACCGTCAAGCTCCCCATCGTCGACCGAGAGATCCCCATCTTTGAGGATTGGCACGTCGATGCCAACTTTGGTTCCGGCTTCGTTAAGGTCACCCCGGCCCACGACCCCAACGATTACGCCATGGGTCAGGCTCACGACCTGCCGCAGATTAACATCTTCGACGAGCACGCGGTGGTCGTCGAGGGCTACGGCGAGTTCACCGGTATGAACCGCGACGAGTGCCGCGAGGCCGTCATCAAGTGGTTTGAGGAGCACGACCTGCTCGATCACGTCGAGGACCTCGATCACTCCGTCATGCACTGCTACCGTTGCGACTCCGCGCTGGAGCCGTGGCTGTCCGAGCAGTGGTTTGTGGCCGTCGACAAGCTCAAGGGGCCGGCGCTCGACGCCGTCAACTCCGGCAAGGTCACCTTCCACCCCGCGCGTTGGACGCAGACCTACACCACCTGGATGGAGAACCTTAAGGACTGGTGCATCAGCCGCCAGCTGTGGTGGGGCCACCGCATCCCCGTGTTCTACTGCGAGGACTGCGGCTGGGAGGACGCACTTACCGAGGACACCGACGTGTGCCCCAAGTGTGGCGGCCATCACGTGCATCAGGACGAGAACGTGCTGGACACCTGGTTTAGCTCTCAGTTGTGGACCTTCGCCACGCAGGGTTGGCCGCAAAAGCCCGAGCTGCTCGAGGGCCATCACCCCACGACGGCGCTGGTCACCGCGCGCGACATCATCGCGCTGTGGGTCGCCCGCATGGTCATGAGCTCGCTGTACTTCCTGGACGAGGTTCCGTTTAAGGACGTCGTCATCTACCCGACGATCCTGGCCAAGGACGGCAGCCGCATGTCCAAGTCCAAGGGCAACGGCGTTGACCCCATGGACCTCATTGGTATGTACGGCGCCGACGCCATGCGCTACAATCTGCTGACGCTGTGCACCAACAACCAGGACGTCAAGTTCGACGCGAACATCGACAAGAAGACCAAGAAGCTCATTGACAGCCCGCGCACCGACCAGGCCAAGAGCTTTGTGACCAAGATCTGGAACGCCAGCCGCTTCCTGCTCATGAACATGGAGGGCTACACGCCCGGCGAGCCTGTCGTGGAGACGCCGGCCGACGCCTGGATGTTCAGCCGCCTGGCCAAGGCCGTGAAGATGGTCACCGAGGGCATCGAGAACTACACCTTTGGCGACATGGCCCGCGGCGTGCAGCAGTTCTTCTGGAACGAGGTCTGCGACTGGTACGTCGAGGTCACCAAGGCCCGCCTGAAGGGCGAGGGACGCCTGCAGGCGCAGCGCAACCTGATCTTTGTGCTCGACACCTCCATTCGCCTGATGCACCCGCTTATGCCGTTTGTTACCGAGGAGATCTGGGACAACATGCCGGCGAGCGTGCTCGACTTGGACGCCGAGGGCAACGTGGAGCGCGCCGAGGCGCTCATGATCGCCAAGTGGCCTGAGCCCGCCGACTACGCTAAGTATGTCGACGAGGACGCCGAGCGCGCGTTTGAGCTGTGCCGCACCGTCGTTTCCGCCGCCCGCGCCACGCGTTCGCGCTATCGCTTGAGCCCCAAGGCCGAGCTCGACGTGGTCGTGCGCGCTGGTGCCGAGGACATCGAGAAGCTCGAGAGCCTGCGCTCCACGATCGAGCCGCTGGCGAACACGGCTTCGCTGGTTATGGGCACCGATGTCGAGAAGCCGGCTGCGAGCATCGCCGTGGTTGACTGTGGCGTCGAGGTCTTTGTGGTGCTCGAGGGCAAGGTTGACCTTTCGGCCGAGAAGGCGCGCCTGGAGAAGGAGATCGCCGCGGCCCAGAAGGAGCTCGCTGGCTGCGAGAAGACGCTTGCCAACGAGGGCTTCGTGGCTAAGGCCGCGCCTGCCGTGGTCCAGAAGAAGAGGGACCGTGCAGCTGAGCTCAAGGAGATCCTGGCGGCACTGACTGCTCAGGTTGCTGACTTCTCGTAAGGTTTACTTGGGGGCGCGGTTTGGGGCATTGCTCGCTACTGCGGACAGTCCTGCGCAAGACGGACAGCACATTATGTGCTGTCCTTTGCGTGCGGAACTTGTATCGAGCAAAGCATCGGGCCGCTCCTAGTGCGGTTACGTGGTTGTTTGCAACTGGTAGGTTAGGGCCACTGGGTTGTGGCCTTGATCATGCTGCAAGCGGATAAAGGCTGATATTGTCAACGCGAGGGGCTCATTCTTTTTGATGGGCCTCTTTTTCTGTAATTGGAGACTTTGGGTTATGGCTAAGCGTTCTGGGTCGTATGTCGTTCCTTTTTCGTTTGACTTGCTTTCGTTTGGTGAGGCTGTTGGGCTGGCTGCTGATACGGGGCGGATTTCTGGGGATGCTGGTCCTCTGCTTGAGACGGTTGTCGATATGCTCGATGAGCTGGGACGTCCGGACGAGTATTTTGATTGCATTCAGGTCGCCGGTACCAATGGCAAGACTTCGACCACGCGTTTTTCGGCTGCCATCCTTCGCGGTGAGGGGTTAAAGACCGCACTGTATACGTCTCCGCAGTTGGTGCGTTATCCCGAGCGCATGGAGGTCGATGGGCGCGTCGTGAGCGATGAGGCGTTTGCCCGTGGCGTTTCTGCCGCCGTCGAGGCGGGGCATCGCGTGAACGCTCGTCGTGTGGCGGTAGGGGAGCGCGCTTACGCCATTACGCCGTTTGACCTGCTGACGGCTGCCGCGCTGGTGGTGTTTGCCGAGGCTGCAGTGGACGTTGCTGTGCTCGAGGTCGGCATGGGCGGACGCTGGGATGCTACGAGTGCGACCGATCCCGTGGCCGTAGCCATTACGGGCATTGGGCTCGATCACACACGTATTTTGGGCGATACGCTCGAGGCCATTGCGGGGGAGAAGGCTGCGGTTATTAAGCCTGGGCGTTTGGTCGTTTTGGGCGAGGGCACTCACGAGGCGAGCGTTCAGCGCGTGATGGATGCCCGTTGTCGTGAGTGCGGTGTGGTGCCGCTCGTGGTGAGCCACTCCACGACCAAGGTGCCGACGCATGTGGGCGATTTGGTGGAGTTCAGCTGCACCACGCCGCGCGCGATTTATACGTCGAGCATGGTCAAGCCGGCCTACCAGCCGCAGAATGCTGCGTGCGCGATTATGCTCTGCGAGGGTTATCTGGGCCGTGAGCTCGATCACGATACGCTTGATACATCGCTTATGGGCTGCCCCACGCCGGGCCGCTTTGATGTGCTGGGAACCGATCCGCTCAAGTTGATCGACGCTTGCCATAACCCCCAGAGCTGCGAGAACTTTGTGAGCGCGCTGGACGAGATCGACCCGTGCGTAGGGAATCGCCCCACGCTGCTGTGCGCCGCGCTGGCCGACAAGGACGTGGCGGGCATCGTCGACGTGCTGATCCCGGCCTTCCCCCGCGTGGTCGTGACGCAGACCGATTCTGATCGCGCCCTACCGGCAGAGGAACTCGCCGCACTTGTGGATGCCGATAAGCTCGTGGGCGTGTACCCCAGCGTATCCGAAGCCCTCGCAGCTTTCGAGGCCGCGGGTGAGCCTTTCGTAGCAGCAGGCACCATCACCCTAGCCGGCGAAGTGGCCGGTCGGCTCCGCTAATCCTATTTGCCGGGTAGCTAATTTGGTACGGGGCTATTTTAGCTACTCGGTGCCCCGATTTGGCATGCTTGCCACGAAATGGGCCTATCTACTACGTTTGACCGGATACCCCCGACCACACCGATAATTGCGAAATTAAAACCGCAGGTAGATGGCTTGCCGATTTTCAAAAAATACCCGCATGGTCGACCCATGCGGGTTAAACGTAGTAGATGGGCCGTTTTCGTGGCGCATCTCTAGGCTTTCAAATTGGTCGACTTGGCCCCTTGGCAGTTGCGGTGAAATAGTACCTGGATTATGCCTCCGTGGGCCAATCTGGGAACTATTCCACCGCAACTTATTGAGGGGCTATTGGGAAGGGGCTAGTCTAGGCGGACTGGGTCGTGGGGGTAGGCGTTGAGGATCTCGACGCCGGACTCGGTGACCAGGGCAAGGTCTTCGATGCGAACGCCCGTGTGGCCGGGGAGGTAGATGCCCGGCTCGATGGAGAACGTCATGCCCGGCTCTACGACTTGCTCGTTGACAAGCGAAACGTCGCCTGGCTCGTGGTCCTGCAGACCAATCGAGTGTCCCAGGCGATGAGTAAAGTACTGCCCATAGCCCGCATCCTCAATCACGTCGCGTGCGGCGCGGTCCAGGTCGCACATGCGCACGCCCGGGGCGATGAGCGCCTCGGCAGCCTCGTTGGCGCGGCGCACGATGTCGTAGATGCGTGCGGTCTCCTCGTCCGGCTCGCCCCAAAAGAATGTGCGTGTCATGTCCGAGCAGTAGTTGCGGTAACGGCCGCCAATGTCGAACAGCGCCACGTCGCCGCGCTTGAGTACGGTGCCGTCGGGCTCGTGATGCGGGTCTCCTGCGTTGGCGCCAAAGCTTACGATGGGCGGAAAGCTAAAGCCCTCGCAGCCGTGATTGCGGTACAGACCGAGCATCTGGTCTGCAATTTCGCGCTCTGTCACGCCTTCGTGAACGAGCTTGATGGCGTCGGCCATCACAGCGTCGTTGGCGGCCGAGGACGCGCGCATGAGCTCCTGTTCCGCGGCGTCCTTGTGGGTGCGTGCGGCGGTGACGGCAAAGTCGCCCAGGAAGAACTCGCTTGCGGCGTGACGATCCATAAGGGGCATCAAAAAGCCGGAGCGCATAACGGTGTCGATGCCGAGAGGCTTGGCAGGATTGACCTCGCGTGCGATGGCGTCGGCCACGACGTCGGTGTCGGTGTGGTAGGCCACGCGGGCATTGTCGTACTCGGGCAGCTGATGCAGGGCGTTGACCAAGATCACCGGCTCGGCATCGCGCGCGAGCAGCACGCCACAAAAACGCTCGAACATATCGGCATAAAAGCCGGTCAGATAGTAAATCGACCACGGGTCATTCACAAGCAGCTGCGCGCCGGGGTGCTGAGCCTCGAGCGCATCGAGCACGCGCGCCACGCGCTGATCATTGACATGTGCCATGAAACATCCTTTCGCTAGGTTGCCACCATGGTATCCCATGCCTGGCAGATAGGTGCCTGGCAGATAGGGGCGCTCCTTTTATGCCGGCACTTCGGGACACTCCTTGGCATGACCAGCCTAGCAAGCAGTAAAAGTAGTCATAAGAGGCCCGTCCCAAATGAGCTGCTTTCAAAAGTATGGCGGATTACGGGGATGGACCTGTACTCCTTGACCATGGGAAAAATCGCGAAATTAAAACCGCAGGTAGAAGGCTTATCAAAAATCGAAAATTGCCAGTATGGATGGGGGTCTCTGAATCAGCCCCGTAATCCGGCATAGTTTTGAAATGGCACTAAAGTAGGCACAAGCTAAATAACGATTCCAAGGATAGTTGCGGTGGAATAGTCCCTGGATACCGGGGTTTTGGCGGACATCAGGAACTATTTCACCGCAATTGTGGAGGGGCGGGGTGGATGGCGGGGTAGCTAAAAGAACCCCGTCCCAAATGAGCTACTTAGGCAGGGTCGATGTCCATGCTGGCGATGAGGTCGGTACCGGTGTCTAGGAGGTCGGGGAGGACTACATCGCCCATACGGATGGGGGCTTTGACCACTAGGCCGCGGATGAGGTCCATAGCCTGGGCGTGAAGTGCCAGCGGGATGGCTTCGGCCGTGCGCACGGGCAGCAGCGCCTCGTCGCCGCTGGATACGGCAACGGTGGTAGTGAGTACGCGCATGGGGCAGGTGAGCTCCTGATGCGCGAACGTATCACCGCGCGGGCAGCTGTTGCCGGTCACGGAGCGCACCTCTACCACGGCGCCGTCTGCGCTGCGCTCGACCTCTACGGTCAGGAGGCACTCGGATGGGCAGGTGGTGCAGTTGAACTGCTGCGTTTCTATCGCGTTTATGCTCATGGCCCTACGCCTCCTCAATGGGATCGACGGACAGGACAATCTCGCTAACACCCAGGTCTAGTGCGCGCTGAATCATCTTTGCCGGCAGAGGGAAGCTTTCCATGACGCTCGGTTTAAACGGGCGGACCTTGCCTGTGAATAGTTCATCGTCGCCTGCCAGAATGCGCACGTGGGCGGCGTCGACCGGTCGGCGTACGCGGAAGTTGAGTTTGGTGAGTGTCACAGCCGTAATGCGTCCCGGTAGCGCGTAGCCCGCGATACCGGCAGGGGAGACCGTGAGCTGGCAGCCCGGGCCCGCAGCGCCCGCATCCACCCCAGCACCACAGCCCAACGCGTACGCCGCCGCGGCTGCACCGGCGCGTTCGGACTCGGTTGTCACGTTGTCGGCCAGGTCGTGCACGTGCAGCACGTTGCCACAGGCAAAGATGCCCGGCACGCCCGTTTGCAGGCTCTGATCAACCATGGCGCCGCGCGTGCGTGGGTCAAGCTCCACGCCTGCGGCAACCGAAAGCTCGTTTTCGGGAATCAGACCCACCGAAAGTAGCAGCGTGTCGCACGGAACAACGCGCTCGGTTCCCGGAATGGGCGCCAGGCTCTCGTCGACCCGACTCACCTCGACGGCCTCCACGCGATCGTGTCCGATTACGCGTGTGACGGTAGTGGACAGGTGAAGCGGAATGCCAAAGTCGTCCAGGCAGTTCTTGACGTTGCGGCGCAGACCGTTGGCGTACGGCATGAGCTCGTACACGCCCTCGACCGAAATTCCCTCGAGCGTACAGCGGCGCGCCATGATCAGCCCGATGTCGCCCGAGCCCAAAATGACGGCACGCGAGCCGGGCTTGAGATTTTCGATATTGATGTATCGCTGCGCCAGGCCAGCCGTAAACACGCCGGCGGGGCGGCTGCCGGGGATCTTGATCTCGCTGCGTGTGCGCTCGCGGCATCCCATAGCAAGGACGACCGCACGCCCGGTGAGCTGAAGCATACCGGTACGGCTCATGAGCGTGACGGTGTGGAGTGCGGCGTCTTCCGTGGACTCGCTCGAATCGATCCCAAGCACCATGCTGCCCAGGAACAGCGCAATGTCGGTCGCGCGCACCTGGTCGATAAAGCGCTGCGCGTACTCGGGACCGGTGAGCTCCTGCTTAAAGTGCGAAAGGCCAAAACCCGGGTGAATGCACTGGCGGAGTATTCCGCCCAGATGCTGCTCACGTTCCACGATGGCCACGCTCGCGCCGGCCTTATGCGCGGCAAGCGCGGCCGCCATGCCGGCAGGGCCGCCGCCGATAACGACCACGTCGAACGCCTGCGTCTGCACCGCCTCGGTAGTTCCTGCTTCTGCGCGTCCGTCGCGCATATCAAGCGTCGCCATCCTAGCGCACCCCCTTCAGCGGTCCCTCGACCAGCCAAGAACCGGCATCCTCCAGCAGCACCTCGCTGGGGTCGCAGCCCAGCTCGTGCGCTAGGATCGCCACCACGCGGCTCTGACAAAAGCCACTCTGGCACCGACCCATGCCGGCGCGGCAGCGGCGCTTGACGCCTTCGACCGAAACCGCGCCAGGACGGCGTCGAATCGCGGCCACGATCTCGGCCTCGGGCACCGTCTCGCAGCGGCAGACGATCTGCCCCCACGCGGGGTCGGACTCAATGAGCTCTTTCTTGCGCGCAAGCGGTGCGCGGTCAAAGTCATCCGGCGCACGGCGAATCGGGTCCCAATCGTCCCGTTCGCGTAGGGCCACGCCGGCATCGCGCAGCACCTGCTCCATGCGCTCGGCAATGGCTGGCGCGCTCGCCACGCCCGGCGACTGAATGCCCGCCGCCTGGAACAGCCCCGGCACCACGGCCGACTGCCCAATAAAGAAGTCGTTGGTCCCCTGAATGACCGGGCGACCGCCGGCAAACGCGCGCACCACGCGACGTGTGTCCAGGTCGGGCACCAGCTTGCGCGCGCCGCTCAGCAGCGCGTTGACATCGGTCGCGTAGGTCTGTGTATCGCCGGGCTCGCGCACGGCGGCCGTCGCGGTAATCACGGTGTTGCCATGTGCGGTGCCCGTGACGATAACTCCCTTGGTCACCGGCGTGGGAACGGGGTAGAGCGGCATGAGCGCACGTGGCTCCTTGTCCAGCACTACGATGTTGCCCTGGCGCCAGACCATCTGGAACTCCTCGGCGCCTGCCATATGCGAGATGTCCGCGGCACCGTTGCCCGCGGCGTTGATCAGGTAACGGCAGCGCACGTCGCCGGCTGGCGTCACCAGCGTAAAGCGTGCAGCCCCGTCAGTTGCCTCGCTGCCAGAAACCTCAATCGCCTCCACCGGTGCGGAGCGCATAAACGTCACGCCGTTGGCGACCGCGTTCTCCAGCGCGGCGATGGCCACTTCAAACGGGTCGACGTAACCGGTCGAGGGGCACCACAACGCGCACGTCGCCCTGGCGCTCGCGCGCGGCTCCAGCTCGTGGATGCGGTCGGGGCCAATGATCGCCAGCTCGGGCACGCCGTTGGCCAGGCCATTCTGACGCAGCTTCTCCAGGTGCGCGCGGTCTTCGTCGTTAAACCCCAGCACCATCGACCCAGTGCGGCGGAACAAAAAGCCTAGCTCCTGGGCCCACGTGCTATATAGCTCGCAGCCGCGGGCGTTGACCTGCGCCTTTACCGTGCCCGGTGCCGGATCGTAACCGGCGTGCACCAGGCCGCCGTTAGCCTTCGACGCGCCCAGCGCGATATCGTTGGCCGCCTCGACCACACAAATGGAAAGGTCATAGCGCGCGAGCTGCCGCGCGATGGCGCACCCGGTGATGCCCGCGCCCACAATTGCGATATCAAACGTTTCCGTCACAGTGCCTCCCAGAAGAGTTGACAGGCTGTCAATAGGACTATCCTACGGTCTGCACGCCCCCAGCGCAGCGGCAATGCGGCGAACAGCCCCGCAACACCCGCCAACGGCAGGCGAGGGGAGACTCGGGACCATCGGTGACCTCGTCTGCCGTCCCTGGTGTCAGAAGTTTGTCTCGTTCTGTAACAGTAAGCAGAAGAACTGGGTTCCAGATGTTACAGATCGAGACGTTTGCCAGGCGGGTCCTCCGTTTGTCTCGTTCTGTAACATCTGGGATTGTTTTTGCCGAGTTGTTGTTACAGATTGAGATATTGAGATTGGACGTTTTCCTTTGTCTTGATCTGTAACAGATAGAAGGGTTTCTGGCCCCTAGTTGTTGCAGATTGAGATATTTAACGGAGGGCTCGTCGTTCATCTTGATCTGTAACAGTAAGAGGGGTTTTGGGGCCCAAGATGTTACTGATCGAGATTGAAGTCGGGGAGGGACCCCTGTGTCTTGATCTGTAACACCTAGACCCGGAATCCGCCCTCCACCTGTTATAGATTGAGATGTTTGTGTCCGCACTAGCCCTGCTTGCAACCGTAGTCCCATATAAACAAACCCCGTGGTAAACTTGACCGGACTGTAAATATTCCGAAAGGTACACCTCAATGTCCAAGTACATCTCTGAGCTCATGTCGCCGCAGCTTATGGGCGTCATCTATGCCTTTGTTGGCTTTATCATCGCCCTGTACGTGCTGTCGGTCGTCTATGTGTTCATCGACGCTCGCCGCCGCGGCGCCAGCGCCTACGTGGCATGGGGCATCATCGCCCTTATCCCGTTTGTGGGCCTCATCGCCTACCTGGTCCTGCGCCCGCATTCCTACGCGGCCGACCGCGAGGAGCAGGAGCTGGATATGGCCCTGCGCGAGCGCCAGCTTGCCCAGTACGGTACCTGCCCGCAGTGCGGCGCCCCCATCGAGAAGGACTTTGTGGTCTGCCCGGTGTGCGACACCCAGGTTCGCAACGTGTGCCCCAGCTGCCATCGCCCGCTCGACGCGCACTGGAAGGTCTGCCCCTACTGCCGAACTCGCATTCAGTAACGCATCCATCGTCGGGCCGGTCGTAATCCACGGGCACCGCGCGCCACACGCAAGCCGCACGCGCGCCCCACACCCCGCCCCCACACGATGAAGCATGCGTAGAAAATCGCCCGCCGTGCCATTAAGGTGCGGCGGGCGCTTGTATACCAAGGCAACCTGCCTATAATGATGCAAGTCAAAAACGCCGAGCGCATCGCACGCACTTGCATCAGGCATCCGAGAGGAGAAAACATACCCATGAAGGCACTCTACAATGACGGTTCGGTGGCCGAGCTCCCGCAGGACGAGGTCACGCACGTCATCCGCCACTCCGCCGCGCACATCATGGCGCAGGCCATCAAGCGTCTCTATCCCGAGGCCGACTTTGCCTACGGTCCCGCGACCGACAACGGCTTTTATTACGACGTCGATCTGCCCGAGGGCGTCAAGATCAGCGAGGACGACTTCCCCGCGATCGAGGCCGAGATGAAGAAGATCGTCAAGGAGAACCTCAAGTTCTCCGTGTACGAGAAGCCCCGCGCCGAGGCCATCGCCCTTATGGAGGAGCGCGGCGAAAAGTACAAGGTCGAGCACATCGGCGACCTGGACGACGACGCCCGCATCACCTTCTACCAGCAGGGCGACTACATCGACATGTGCGTCGGCCCCCACATCTGCTACACCAAGGCGCTCAAGGCCTTTAAGCTCACCGGCGTCTCGGGCGCCTACTGGAAGGGCGACAAGGACAACAAGATGCTCACCCGCATCAACGGCGTCGCCTTTGCCACCAAGGAAGAGCTCGACGAGCACATGCATATGCTGGAGGAGGCCAAGAAGCGCGACCACCGCAAGATCGGCCGCGAGATGGACCTCTTTATGATGCGCGACGAGGCCCCCGGCTTCCCGTTCTTCCTGCCCAACGGCATGATCCTTAAGAACACGCTGCTGGACTACTGGCGCGAGATTCACCACAAGGCCGGCTACGTGGAGATCTCCACGCCGCTCATCATGAACAGGCAGCTGTGGAAGACCTCGGGCCACTGGGACCACTACAAGGACAACATGTACTCCACTGTCATCGACGACGAAGAGTACTGCATTAAGCCCATGAACTGCCCGGGCGGCGTGCTGGTGTACGCCTCCAAGCCGCACTCCTACCGCGAGCTGCCCATCCGCGCCGGCGAGATTGGCCTGGTGCACCGTCACGAGCTGCGCGGCGCCCTGCACGGCCTGTTCCGCGTGCGCTGCTTTAACCAGGACGACGCCCACCTGTTTGTGCGCCCCGACCAGCTTACCGACGAGATCGTGGGTGTGGTCAACCTCATCGACTCCGTGTACCAGAAGTTTGGCTTTAAGTACCACGTTGAGCTTTCCACCCGCCCCGAGGACTCCATGGGTTCGGACGAGGACTGGGCTCGTGCCGAGGAGGGCCTGCGCACCGCTCTGGAGCAGCTGCACATGGACTATGAGGTCAATGAGGGCGACGGCGCCTTCTACGGCCCCAAGATCGACTTCCACCTGGAGGACTCGCTCGGCCGTACCTGGCAGTGCGGTACCGTGCAGCTCGACTTCCAGATGCCGCTCAACTTTGACCTGGAGTACGTGGACGCCGACGGCACCAAGAAGCGCCCCATCATGCTGCACCGCGTGTGCTTTGGCTCCATCGAGCGCTTCATCGGTATTCTGATCGAGCACTTTGCGGGCAAGTTCCCCACCTGGTTGGCTCCCGTGCAGGTCAAGGCGCTTCCCGTCTCCGAGAAGAGCCGCGACTACGCCCACGAGGTGTGCGCCAAGCTGGAGGAGGCCGGCATTCGCGTGGTCTGCGACGACCGCGACGAAAAGATCGGCTACAAGATTCGCGAGGCCCGCAGCATCGACCGCGTGCCTTATATGCTCATTCTGGGCGAGAAGGAGGTCGAGGCCGGCAACATCTCCGTCCGCGATCGCTCCAACGAGACCGTTCAGATGAGCGTTGATGAGTTTGTGGCCAAGGTGCTCGAGGAGATCAAGACTCGCGCCTAAGGCAAGCTTCACAACAATTAATAAAGGCGATCGTCCACAAAGGGCGGTCGCCTTTTTCATGCCGAAATAAGAAAAGCCGCTGGTTGAGCGGCTTTTTTTGTTGCACAAAAAGGTACAGGTTTTTATAGAGGGGTATGGAGATGTACCTACTAGCAGTACATTTTGCGTAATCTGGGCAAACGCTGATTAATTGCTCGTATAATGTCGTCTGTCGAAAGATACAAAAACCTGTACTTTTGCGACTGCGCCTAGCTGCGAGCGAGAAGCCTGTTCTAAACGCCCCTGCATTTGCGTGCATCGCAAAGCCAAAAGAGGGGGGCGAGAACATGGAACAGACGGCACGGCGCCAAGAGCAGCTGCCGGGCGCATTTAACGGCGCTACAACCAACAGCCAGCGCGGTCGCGTCCGCTGGTATCTTGTCCACACCCCCAATGGAAAAGAGCGCGAGACCTGCGAAAAGGTCTGCCGTATTATCCCGCACGACCTGATGCAGGACGCTTTTGTGATGCAAAAGGAGTTCTGGTTTAAGCGGGACGGCGCCTGGTCGCTCCAAACCAAACCCATGTACAAGGAATATTTCTTCGTCGCCACGCACGATGCCGCCGCGCTCGATAGGGCTTTGGCCCAGTTGAGCTTTGGCTGTCGCATCGCCGGCAGTAGGGAGCGGGCGTACATGCCCATGCCGGACGATGCACAGGACTGGTACCGCAGCGTGCTAGATGGCGACGGCGTGGTGCGCAACAGCGTAGCGCGCATAGAAGACGGCGTGCTGCACATAGAACAGGGCCCCTTGGTGGGGCAAGAGGCCCGCGTTAAAAAGATCGACCGTCATAAACGCTGGTGCCTGGTAGACGTGGGCGATGGCGATTCTGCTTTTAGGGAGCTGCTACCGCTCGACGTTCTCAGCAAAACGTAAGGGAGACGTTGTTCCGGCTGTTCGTTCGCATTTTTGAATTTATCGATTGGGGGATCCCTGGGGAACGGGGACGTAAGTTTGACTGTGGCTGCTAAAGAAGTAACAGAGAGCAATGCGCCCGTGGGGGCGGTTTTGATTGCACAGGCGATGGACCGGCGTGAGGGCGCCGGCCGCTACAAGGCCATGCAATCCATCATGGACTGGGACCGCTCACGCTTGGCATATAGGGCAGTGAAGCGCGCATTCGACATCGTGTTCAGCGGTGCCGTGCTCGTCGTCATCGCTGTGCCCAGCCTGGTGCTGGCCGCGGCCATCCGACTGGAGAGCGAGGGCAGCCCCTTCTATAGTCAGATCCGCGTTGGCCGCACCCGTCCCGACGGTAGTTTGACTACCTTCCGCATGTGGAAGTTCCGCTCCATGTACAAGGACGCCGACGAGCGCCTCGCCGAGCTCAGGGAGCAGAACGAGATCGCCGGCGCCATGTTCAAGATGAAGAATGATCCGCGTGTCACCAAGATCGGAAAGTTCATCCGCAAGCACTCCATCGACGAGTTCCCGCAGTTCCTGAACGTGTTCATGGGTCAGATGTCCGTCGTCGGCCCGCGCCCGCCGCTGCCCAACGAGGTCGCGGAGTATACCGAGTACGACCTGCAGCGCTTGGCTGTGAAGCCGGGCATTACCGGCTGGTGGCAGGTGACTGACCGCAACGATACCGACTTCGACGGCATGGTCCGCCGTGATTTGGAGTACATCGCCAAGCGCGGCCCCATCACGGACTTGAAGATTGTTCTCCTCACGGTCGTTGAGGTCTTTACCGGTCGAGGTGCTTGCTAAATGACTGAACCGGTTAGGGTGGCTCAGGTTGTTGGCAAGATGGTTGGCGGCGGCGTCGAAGCTGTCGTTATGAATTACTATCGTCACATCGATCGCGGTAAAGTGCAGTTTGACTTTCTTGTTGATTCCGATTCGACGCTTGTTCCCCGTGACGAGATCGAATCGCTCGGTGGCAGGGTCTTTGAGATACCGCCCTATCAGCATGTAGCTGAATACCAGCGAGAGCTTCAGCGTCTCTTTAAGCAAGAGGGCTGGAAGATTGTCCATAGTCACATCAACGCGCTTTCGGTCTTTCCTCTTCGTGCTGCGAAGAAGGCGGGTGTCCCCGTGCGTATCGCCCATAGCCATTCTACGAGTGGTAAGGGTGAGTATGCCAAGAATGCCCTGAAGGCCGTGCTGAAAACGCAATCGAATCGATATCCAACACACCGATTTGCATGTAGTCAATTTGCCGGTGAATGGCTTTTCGGTAAAGCTGCGCACTTCGAGGTCGTATACAACGCAATCGATTTGGATCGCTTTCGCTTCAATGCGGAGGCTCGTGCGCAAGCGCGAGCCGACCTGGGCCTCGTCGGCAACCAGTTTGCCATTGGACATGTGGGGCGCTTTACTGCCCAGAAGAACCATGCGTTTTTGATTGACGTTTTTGCTGAGGTCGCAAAGCGCCGCGACGATGCTGTCCTGCTGCTTGTCGGTACCGGCGAAGCCGGGGCCTCCGTAAAGGCCTTGGTGGACGAACGCGGTCTTACTGATCGCGTTAAGTTTCTGGGGCAGAGAAGCGATGTCAATCGCTTGTACCAGGCGTTTGATGCGTTCGTTCTGCCAAGCCTTTACGAAGGCCTGTGCCTCGTCGGCGTCGAGGCACAGGTGTCTGGCTTACCGTGCCTGCTGAGTGATGCGATTACGCGCGAAGTGGACGTAACGGGGGAATGCAAATTCTTGCCGATTGATAGTCCTGCCGTGTGGGCCGATGAAATCGATTCACTCTTGCCGTACTCGTATGAGGGTCGATTATCTATCTCAAGTGGGCAATTCGCCGATTACAACATTGAGTTGCAAGGCGAGCGACTGACTTATAAATATCTAGATCTCTACTCAAGGAATTAGATGGCAAACAGTAACTTGGTATCGGTGATTGTGCCGGTATATAACGTTAAGCCTTATCTGCGGGAGTGCTTTGATAGCATTTGCCGTCAAAGCTATCGTAACATCGAGATTATTCTTGTCGATGACGGCTCGACTGATGGTTCTGGCGAGCTTTGTGATGTTCTTGCTGCAAGCGACGACCGTACCACCGTTTTGCATAAGGAAAATGGCGGTCTTTCCGACGCTCGTAATGCAGGGCTGCGTATTGCTCAGGGCGACTGGATTTCCTTCGTTGATAGCGACGACTACATTTCTCCTGTTTTTATCGAGGTTCTTTTTAACGCCTGCCGCGATACGGGATGTCAGATATCTGCTGTTCCATTTGGCAAGCCGTTCAATGATGGTGATGCTTGCCCTTTGGTGGAGTCTCTTGACCCCGTGGCGCCTGCGAAGGCACTGCCTTCGCCCGATGTCCAGCGTCTGATGTTATATCAGACGCTGGACACCGGTGCCCAGTGGCGCCTTTACGCAAAGGCGCCACTGGGCATTGACCCGTTCCCTAAGGGGCTGTATTACGAGGATCTCGCTAGCGTCTATAAGATTATTCACAAGGTTGATTCCGTTGCCGTTGTCGATTGCCGTGAGTTGTATGCATATCGCATGAGAAGTAACAGCATTATCAGGCAAGAATATCGACACATTAAAGGCGAGTCTGCATTGATAATTGCCGATCGGCTCTACCAGGATATTTGTAATTGGTATCCGGACCTAAGTAAAGCCGCCGCTTCGCGCTGCTTTTCTGTTTGTAGGATGGTTTACGCACAGATTCCGATGGCTGGGGTCTCTGAAAGCGACCTTAAAGACCGCGATGACCTTTGGAATAACTTATCTACATTTCGTTTGCCTGTTCTGAAGGATTTCGAAGCTAGAAAAAGAGAACGCTTGGCAGCATTTTTTGCCTGCTGCGGAAGAAGAATTTTTTCCGTATTTTGTTCTGCCTGTCGCTTATCTGGATTAATGCAATAACTAACTTGAAAGTAGCTTAAACAATGTTAGTTCTATCATTAATGACGTTATATTTTCTTTTGCTGCTTGCAATCTCTCAAGAGCTATCAAAAAGTGATTGGATGAATCCAGCATCAATTTGTAACGCCTCTTTCTTTATTTGCTCACTCGCTGAATTGTATAACTGCCTTGTCTTCGGTACTGAAGTCTCCCTCCATGGAGGATTACTTATTTGCTTCTTTGTTACCGTCTTTGATGTCGCATCGCTATTTTTCTTGCTTTATTTTAGACAGATGAAAGTGCAACGAAGCAAACTTAATGCTAGTGTTGAATCGACGACTCTTGTAAGGATTCAAGTTCCGACATCTCTTGTTCTATTGGCTGTTGTCCTTGGGGTCGTTACTGCCGTTTTGTTTTTGAAAGATGTTCGATCAGCTGTTTCGGGTCCTGTTGCTGGGGACTGGAATTCTTTAATGAATTCTTACCGAACTGCATCTGCTTATAGCGGCGATGATCCTTCAGTCGGGCTTTCGTCTTTATCCAATATATGCTTTAAATTGCTTACCATTTTTTCGTTTGTATATCTAATTATTGGTTTTAACAATATTATTTGCGATGGATTTAGCATCAAAGATGCTCTCATGCTTCTCCCCGCTGCGTTTTATGCAATTTGTCAATTATTGAATGGCGTAAGGCTAGGTGCCATTGTTTTTGTCTGTTCATGCGTTTGCTGCATATGGATTTTACTATCGATTAACAGTGGGTGGACGATAAGAATAACCCTTGGGAAGTTTATCAAAATTGTATTCGCTCTTGTTTTTGCCTGTTTCTTATTTTGGGTTGCCTCTTGGTTTGTTGGACGAGAAGTTACTCTTGGACCATTGGATTATATTTGCAGCTACATTGGCTATTCATTTGTTTTATTTGATAAATTTCTTCAAAATCCTGGTGTTGCAAGCAAGTACTTTGGCTCGGAGACTTTCGTAGCACTATATTCTTCTTTTGGACGAAATTTTGGCTTTACTAATTTAGTTTCATCCGGTAACCATGAGTTTCGTTCTTGGGGTTCAATCGATCTCGGTAATGTATACACGGTATTTCGATTGTGGTATCACGATTTCGGTTTTGGCGGTACTGCGCTATTTAGCCTCTTAACTGGTCTTTTTTATTCAAACCTCTATGAGCATGCTCGCATGCTTCATGGTGGGTCCCCGCTGTCTATTTCGATGATTTCGTATACCTATCTTTCTTCGGGCATATTCTCCATGCCGCTTGTTGGAAAGCTCACCTCATCTCTCTTTACTCCAACGACTTGGTTTTTAGCCATCTCGTCTCTGTTCCTAAGTGAGTGGATAAAAAGATATCAGAAACGACAACCCCCTATGAATTAGTCCATTATCTAGAAAAGGTATCAGAATGAAAAAAGTTTCAATTATTACTCGTCATAACGTTCTCAACTACGGGTCTGTCCTCCAGGCTTATGCTACGCAAGAAGTTGTTAAAAACTTGGGGTACGATCCTGTTGTTGTTGACTATCGGAGATGCGCTGAGACCCTTGATTCTCTTGTGAAGCGTTATTCAGAAGGTAGGTCTCTGCCTCATCGCATCTATAGGAACACGGTTTGGCGTTTGCTGTACAGTGCAGGTGAGAAGCGTTTTAAGAGCATGAGAGAGCAGTATCTGACTCTTTCTCCGCATTGTGATGAAACAAGTATCGACGCCTTGCTGCCTAACACAGATATCTATTTGACTGGCAGCGATCAGGTCTGGAACGAACTTGGCGATGGCTCTCTAGATCCGGTATTCTTTTGGGACGGGCTTTCTAAGGTCGAGGGAAAGAAGGTCGTATCCTACGCCGCTAGTTTTGGACGTGGTGGCGTTGTAAAGGGGTATGAGTCGCAAATTGGTAACTGGCTCAAGCGCTACGATGCCATTTCCGTCCGCGAGGATTCAGGTAAGGATATCGTTGAGAGCTACGGTCTCAAAGCTGAGCAGGTTTTGGATCCGACCCTGCTTCTCAATCGCTCCGAGTGGAACAAGATTGCCAGTAAAAAGGCTCCCGTTGAAAAGCCCTACGCCCTCGTCTATAACCTCCATCCTGATTCAGATATGCTGCAGTACGTTAAAGATAAGACCGCTGGCTCCAATCTTGAGATTGTAAGTGTTTGCCCTACGTTTAGGAGAAGGGTAGGAAAACAGGTCGTTCTTCCGCCCCTGGAGGATTTCCTTGCGCTGTTTAGGGATGCATCTTGCGTATACACGGATTCATTCCACGGCACTGCTTTTTGTATCAATCTCGGCACCCCATTTGTTGAGATCTTTCCAAAGGCTAATGCCGCGCGAAATAAATCTGTTCTTAGACTCTTTGGCCTAGAGAATAGGGCCTGGGACACGTTCCAAGGCAATGCTTGGGACGACGATATCGATTGGCAGCATGTTGGCGAGGTTCTTGATGGGGAGCGCAACCGCAGCCTCTCCTGGCTTGATCGCGCGTTGAAGGAATAGATGAATGCAAAGTATCTGCGAAGACAAAATGTGTGCGGGCTGCATGGCATGTGTCGATGCCTGTCCTAAAGATGCAATCGCTGTTCTTGAAAGGCTCGAGTACTATACCCCCAGTATCGATCAAAGCAAATGCATTGATTGCGGTAGGTGCACAGCTGTATGTCAACAATGCAATCCGCCTCAAGGCTCTAAACCTAGTAAATGGTTGCAAGGATGGGATTCTAACTCGGAGAGCAGGGGAACCTCCTCATCGGGCGGCTTGGCGGCCGCGATTATCCGAGGGTTTATTTCTGCCGAAGGAGTAGTTTGCTCTTGCTGTTTCCGGGACGGTCAGTTTGGGTTTGAGTTTTCTAGCTCGATTGCGGATGCCGTTAAATATAAAGGATCTAAGTACGTTAAAAGCAATCCAATTGGCTCTTACGCTCGTATAAAAAAATTGCTGGTTGAGGGTAAAGAAGTCTTATTTGTAGGATTGCCTTGCCAGGTGGCCTCTCTTAAAAACTTTGTCGGCAACAAGCTTCTTTCGAATTTATATACGGTTGATTTGATTTGCCACGGTACTCCTTCGCCTGCGATTCTCCGTCAATTCCTGAGTGAGAATGGGATTGACATGAATCAGCTTGAGTCGATTGAGTTTCGTTCTAAAGGCAGCTTTCAGCTAAGGGAGAACGAGCGAACGATTGATTTGCCCGGTGTTTTGGATGGGTATACAGTAGCTTTCTTGGCGGGGCTGGACTATACGGAAAACTGTTATCACTGCAGGTATGCAAGCATTGAAAGAGTTTCTGATGTTACATTAGGCGATTCCTGGGGGACGAATCTTACCGAAGAAATGCGTCGGGGTGTCTCCCTGGTTTTAATCCAGAATCAAAAAGGACAGCGACTGATAGACCTTGCTGGTGCTGAGTTAATGACGGTTGATATCGAGACCGCCATTAAGAATAACGGTCAGTTGAGGAGTCCCTCCGAGAAGCCATCTGCGCGAGCGCGATTCTTCGAGGACCTTTCATGCGGTAGATCAATTACCGATGCGGTAAGAAGGTCTTTGCCCAAAAGGTATTTCAAACAATCGCTTAAACGTTTGCTAATTCGCATTGGTTTGCTCAAGCGCGGGGGGGGGTACGGAATTAAGGTCTCATTAGCACCTGATTCCAACCCCTTGCATTACATTAAAGGAAGCATTCAATGAAGATTCTTCTAATTGGTGAGGTCACAGGCAATACTGGACCTTCAAATGTACACAAGTCATTAGTGGAATATTGGCCTTCTTGCGATTCGATACGGCCGCTATATTCAAAAAGTAAAATCTCCAAGTTATATGAGGCTATTTCTGAGGGTCTTAAGAGCGATGTGATTGTCTCTTGCGGCGCTGGTTGGACGGATATCATTGCGCATCGGGTGCTTTCTGCCTTTGGTAAACCTGTCATTTGCTTTAATCATGGGTACGTCCCTTTTGAGAATGAGATCAACGGTCTCGGATATAGCGATAGAACTGTCAAGGCAATCATTAAGCATTTGCGTACTGCGGATTTGATCGTTGCGAATTCTTTCCTCCAGGAGAACTTTGTTAAGAAACAGCTGCCTGAATGCTCCGATAAGGTTAAGCACGTTTGCCTTGGGGTCAAAAGGTTTAAACAATGCGGCTTCGAAGGCCAACGTGAAAATATCGTTGCTGTTAGCGGGGGCACCCGTCCAATTAAGGCCAACGAAATAGTCGCGAAGGCCGTCTCGATTCTCAGAGATCGTGGTGTCGATTGCTCTTTAAGGGTGTACGGGCGACGGTACTCCGATAACTCTTCCTTAGATAATCTCATGACCTCGGCTGACGGTGAATATAGGGGCCAAGTTGCCTCCGATCAGTTTGTGAACGAGCTTCGAGAGTGCTCGGTATTCGTTATGAATTCTAGGCATGAGGCCTTTGGTCTCTCTGCCCTTGATGCGATTGAGGCCGGATGTTCGCTCCTTCTTTCGACTAACTGCGGAATTGCCGAAGTGATGTCGATTCAGGGATCCGATGTCGTGAAAAACTGCGAGGACCCGATCGAGGTTGCCGATAAGATCGAGGGATTGCTTCGAGCTCCTAACTCCAAGCGGCTGTTTGATTCCATCGATTTTGATGAATGTAGCTGGACCAAAACGGCCGAGACGCTACGAAATTACTGTGCGGAGGTATTAGGGTAAATGGCCGAAAGCAAGAAAGTGACCGTCTCCAAAAGAGATGTGATTTGGAATTATGTCGGCACGATCGCGTCTATGGGCAGTAACTTTTTGCTCTTGCCGCTACTCCTATCTTTTTTATCGAGTGCTCAAATCGGTCTCTGGTACGTGTTCGTAGCCATTTCGGGTTTTGCGCAGCTGCTTGAATTCGGTTTTACTTCTACCTTGTCCCGCAACATTCTTTATTGCCTGAGCGGGGCAAAGAAACTGACCAAACAAGGCTGCGACTATTCTTCTGTTGATGGAGAAGTTGACTGGCACTTGATGCGCGTCGTTCTTGATACGTCTAAAACGATATACGCTGTCTTGGGTCTCATCGCGTTATTTGTTGCGGCAACGTTGGGAACTTTTTACGTTTCTTATGTCACCGATTCTTTTTTAATTGAGGGTTCGTTGCCTGCATGGATTGTGTTTGTCGTTTCCATTTTCACTAACTTGTATTTTCTTTACTGTCTCACGTTTCTCCGTGGGCTTGGAGACGTTGCCGGTGAGAACAGGGCTAAAACGCTTGCCAGGATTGGGCAGCTTGCTATTACGGCGGTCCTTCTGTTTTGTGGCTTGAGCCTTCTCGCTGCCGCACTCGGCTTCTTGGCCTACAGCACTTTGCTGAGGTTATTTGCGATTAGGACATTTCGGAGCCATCATGACGTCGAAGAGGGGATTAAATCCGATGCCGCAGCTGTTGCTAAGGACGAAATGCTTGACGTTCTAAAGACGGTTTCGTTTGTGGCGTGGCGTGATGGTGTCGTATCTCTAGCCTGGTATGGCGCCACGCAGGCAACATCGCTGCTTTGCTCGGCTTTCCTAGGGCTTGAACAAACTGGTACGTATTCCGTCATGTTGCAGTTCGCGACGGCGATCCACCAGATTTCAAGCGCCTATTTACGTTCATGCTTTCCCACCTTCCAGTCTGCCTATGTCAGGGAAGACAAGCAGACTCAGAAGGCGGTGGTCGAACGCGGAATTTCCTGCTATGTATGCATGTATATTGTCGCTACAGTTCTTGTAACGGCATGCCTGCCGATACTCACGCTTTTCAAGCATGATTTCATTTGCGATCCAGTTTTGTTCCTGGGTATTGCCCTCTATTACTTCCTGCTTAATCAGCACTCTCTGTTTTGCAACATTATTGTTAGCATGAACGAGATTCCGTACTTCAAAGCGTATTTGGTATCAACTGCTGCTGGAATCTGCGTAAGTTGCGTTTTATGTGGCGCCTTTAGCTGGGGAGCCTGGGGTCTTGTAGTTGGCCAGGCAATTCCACAGCTCTGCTACAACAATTGGCATTGGCCACAATATGTTTTAAAACGTACCGGGCTTGGATATGTGCAGGCTATACACAGCGGTCTTGATTGGTGGAAAAATAGAATGGTTGGGCAAAGAGCCTAATTGAAGCATGTGCCTTTGCATGGTGACACGTAATTTCTTTCGCAAACTGACATCCGCATGGCGAACACGGCCCGCGCCCCGTCATATGATTTCTAGCGGCTAAACAACAAATCATTGACGAAGGGATACGGGTCGTGTCTGCGAACATCGTATAAGTCGACGAGGAGTCGCTGCGCAAGGACATATAGAATCTGGTGAGAAAGACCGTCGAGGAGACGCCCAGCGCGCTGGTAGACGAAAATGTGTCTGATTTTGTCGGGGCCGGCCGGTTAGGTGCTGGGGCTTTGAAAGCCCCAGCACCTTTTGCTTTATGGAACGGCCATGACTATGTGACGTTGCCGCTTGTACTCTTTGCCGTGGGCAAACAAAGGTTATCGACAATATGATTTAGACATGCTGCTAAAGTTTTGTAACGCCACCTGAAGACCACCGTTGCGCTGGCATCCAATCAAGTGATTCTGATGTAAGAAATGCCCTGTCAAAACCAGCATCTGAATTGGAAACTGGCATAAAAGCGAGTGATTTTCTTCTTGCATGTATCTTTACTGTCACATGGCTCCAGAAGATTCGAGTAGGGGTGGTGCTATGTCATGTTTCTTGGGGCGTTGCGGAAGCACCTTGCGATAAGCTGTTTCGCCATGGGGCCGTCGGAGCGCTTCGACTATTTCGTTAGCGTCTTTTCCGAGGGCTCCCTGCGGCTTTTCTCCGATTTTCTTGATTCGGATATCTCGATGATGGCCATTCACTCCGCTAAAGGGCTCGAGTGGGATATTGTTTTCATTCCGGGCGATACGCGTTCCGATTGGCCTGGAGCGATTTGCTCTCGGTGCGAAAGTGCTGGTATGTGCTCGCGTTCTCCGCGTGGATGCCGGATTGTGGATGTGAAGAAAAAGCCAGACGGGCTTATTGAGGAAATGGACCTGCTGTACGTCGGTGTCACTCGCGCCCGCAAAGCGGTATATGTCTCTGCTTCGATGCAGCGCAGGACAAATTACGGGAACTATCAGGTTGCCTGCCCCTCTTGTTTTCGTCTCTTCCGGGCATTGAACCCGTAAGCTGGACGGCCATGGACGGGGAGGGGTGATTTGTGGCGGTATGGAGCGTGTTCGCTATTGGAGCGAGGTCTGGTCCCGGCTCTCGCTGTGGTTTCATGGAGTGTGCCCAAGCTGTTCTTTGACTAGAACGGGTTGGGCACTGGCGTCTTGGTGGGATGCGGTGTTTGTTAAATTGGGCACTGTTGAATATTGCGAAACGGTTGCGCGGCATTGCCGATCATTTGGCACCGTGGGTTTAGTAAACTGCTATAAAAGCAGTTTGAAGTGGGGTTCTCATGATCCGAGTTCGAAAGTTGAAGTTATCGAATCATCCGGTATTAGGTAATCTGGAGTTGGACTTTACCGACTCCTCAAATAAAGCCGTTGATACTGTCATCATCGCTGGAAATAACGGCATTGGTAAAAGCAGCTTAGTCGAGCTGCTCTATCAAATCATGGCACATAAGTATCACGATATGCCATGTTATGTTGATTCGATCGAAGTAGACTTTGACTCCAAAATACGAACATACGAGTTTTATGCCAAGGATATTAAGGGGCACGACTATCTCTATGTCAAAGATGGCTTAGGCCTCGATAATTGGGTGGGTTCGGATGAATTTGCCGAGATTTTTCCCACTTCCGCTATCTTTTCTGATGTCGATATTAATTTTAAGTCTGATCAAATAACTAGTGTAACAAGTCGTAATATTGATGAATCTGTTGAGAGTATTCGCTCGTCAAGTGATCTGCCCACTGAAATTAATCAACTTATTATTGATATTCAGGCTCTTGATGATGCTGATGTCGCTAGGGTTGCTAGGAACAATATGGAAACTGGGCTCTCGCGACTTCAAGTCCCTCAAAGGATGCCTAGGTTCACCAAAGCTTTTGATCTGATGTTTGACGACTTGAATTACGACCGTGTTGATAATCGCAACGGCCATAAAGAAATTCTCTTTAAAAAGAATGGCCATGACGTCCGTGTTGATCAACTGAGTTCTGGTGAAAAGCAGATTGTCTATCGTGGGTGCTTTATGCTGAAGGACTCGCATGCGCTCAGAGGTTCGTTTGTATTTATTGACGAGCCTGAAATTAGCCTTCATCCTTCATGGCAGGAGAAGATTCTTCACTTTTATAAATCGTTGTTTCAGGACGAAGACGGGAACCAAACTTCTCAAATCTTTTGCGTAACCCACTCGCCCTTTATTATTCATGATGAAAAAAGATACAACGACAAAGTAATTGTATTGGCCAGGAATGGATCTGGCGATGTGGTCGCACAGGCTAATCCAGAGTTTTACGGTCCTGGTACGGTTCAAGCGGTGAAGGATGCTTTTTCGGTTTCTTGGTTTGCGAACGAAGCCCCCACTGTTTATCTAGAGGGGCCTACCGATGAGCAGTATTTCAATAAAGCACTTTCTTTTGCCCATATTAATAACCACTTGCGATTTAAATGGATAGGAAAGAAGAGCTCTGATGGATCATGTGAATTCACGGGCGCACCATCGCTTAATAAAGCAGCCGCTTATTTGGATGCAAATCCTCCTTCGGTCTTCACTGCTTTCCTGTTCGATTGCGATCAAAAGATTAATGAGTGTTTAAGCAACAATGTGTTGCGAACGAAAATGAAAACTTACGACTCCAGAAAGCATTTTAAGAAGGGAATCGAAAATGCCCTAGTGCTGGATGACGATTTCGATACGTCGGTTTTTTATCAGGAAAAGCAAACCTTTGGAGATTATGGCGATAAAAAGGTGATCTCCGAATTTCAAAAGCAAGCTTTTTGTGACCATATTTGCTCTCTGCCAGAAGGGGAGCTCAAACCTATTTTGACGCATCTAATTGATGCCATTGAGCGTATTGATAAGCAAATCACGATTGCTAAAGAGCAGAAATAACTACAGACATTACATCGCGCACCGAACGCTTAATGTAATTCCCGTATGCACTGCATTAGCGATGAATTTAGGGTACTATACCGATAGTGATACAGTGGTCGTGGACTCTAAGTGAGGCGATGACAAAGAAGGGTCGTTGTTCGGAGGCTTCCGGCAACGGCCCTTTGATTTTAGGAGCTTGCTTTGGCAAAAGAACTTTAGACTTTTGCTCAACTAATTGAACTCCTAGAGGGCCGTGGGGTGGCGACTGATGCTTCTACGACAGATTGCCTGAGGCGTGAGAGTTATTATGCGGTCGTAAACGGCTACAAAGCTCCGTGAAAAACAGCAGCCTGCTTGTTAAGGCCAAAGTTTTGTAAGGGGGTTCCTTCCCAAGGGGGCATCCCCTATGTTTATGGCATCTCGACTTGGGGGTCTCCGCTGAAAGACGCGCCCGTAGACAAGCTAAGGATATCAACTAGAATAAAGTCAATTGCGGTGGAAGCCTTCGGGCGACACCTTAAGAGGGTTGATGCGTCGGCCCTCTTTTTTGTTTGCATGTAAGATTCGGCCTGTCAAAACTTACATCCCAGCTGGAAAAAGGCGAAATTGCGGGTGTTTTTCTGCCGGCATGTAACTTTACTGATGCGTTGTTGCTCAGCCTTAATTCGCTACGGTGTTAGCGCCGGGCGATTTTAGCCGCTAATAGTCAAACTATTTTGACCAATCCCG
>CABUQG010000020.1 GCA_902493535.1 uncultured Collinsella sp.
AAGCGGTCGGCGGGGCCATTGTGGCTCTTGACAGCGGATTGGGTCATATGAGCGAGCGACGTCCAGAACGTACAAGTTGGCATGAAAAAGGCAAGGCATAGACCTTCTGGTCATGCCTTGCCTTTTGAATGACAAATTGTCGTTCTGGGCGGTGCGCAGCGTCGACTGGTTGCGCGGTTCGTAGAACCGCGCAACATGAGAGCGCCCCCTCCCGCGCACGGAACGGGAGGGGGCTAAAGGTAGGAGTCTACCGGTGGGTTGACCCCACCGGACAGACGATGACCAGGTGATCCTTTACAGGATCGTCAAGGTTTCCGTGGGGTACCCGTTGGGTACTTAGAGCATCACGCAAGCGACGGTCAGGATGATGGCGCAGACGACGGAGAGAGCGACGATGAGCTTAAGGGCAAACTTGAGCCAGGTCGTCCACTCGATCTTGGCCAGGGCGAGACCGCCCATGATGGCGCCGGAGGTCGGGGTGAACAGGTTCACAACGCCGATGGCAGAGGAGAAGATCATGACCATGACCTCGGGCGAGAAGCCGAGCTTAACAGCCAGCGGTCCCATGATAGGCATGGAGACGGTAGCCATACCAGAGGTCGAGGGGATCAGGAAGGACAGGCCGAAGTAGACCAGGAAGCTCATGGGAGCGAAGATCACGCCGGACAGGCCAGCCAGAGCATTGGCGGCAGCGTCGAGGACGTAGACGTCGAGGCCGGTGTTAGCCATGAGGACGGAGATACCACGGGCGAGGGCGATGACGAGAACAACGGACATCATGTCGGCAGCGCCGGTGATGAAGGTGTTAACGATCTGCTTCTCGGACAGGCCACCGATGATACCGATCAGGACGGCCATGAGGAAGAACCAGGTGGAAGCCTCGTCGAAGTACCACTGACCAATGGGCAGGCCGGTGATCAGGGCAGACCAGCCCTGGACGACGGCGTTACCGTCGGCGTCGTAGACAGCGCCAGCGTCGAAGAAGTTGGCGACGCCCTCGTTGAGGTCGGCCAGCGGAATGAAGCCGACGATCATGACGACGAAGGTGAAGGCAAAGGCGATCAGAACACCCTTCTGACGACCGGTGAGCTTGACCTCATTGTGAACCTCGGAAGCAGCCTTGCCGTGAGCCTCTTCAGCGTCCTTGAGCTCCTGCATCGACAGGATGGTGGAACCCTTGTCAGCCTTGACCTTCTTGGCATAGCTCATGACGAAGAAGATGGACATGGCAGTGGTAACAATCCACAGGACGGCACCGAGGCCGATGATGATGGACTGGTTGACCTCAATGCCAACGCCGGTCAGAGCGTCGACGGCAGCGCCGACGGCGAACGGGTTAACCGTGGAGCCCAGGCAGCCGCAGCCAGCGCCGAGCAGGACGGTGGCGGCACCGACCATCGGGTCGAAGCCAGCGGCCATCATGGTAGCGGCAAGCAGGGCGTAGAAGGGAACGGTCTCCTCGCACATACCATAGGTGGTACCACCGAGGGAGAAGATGAGCATCAGCACGGGAATGAGCATAATCTCGTTGCCCTTAAGCTTCTGCACCAGAACGGCGATGCCGTTGTCCAGAGCGCCGGTCTCGGTCATCATGCCGAGGAAGCCGCCCAGGATCATAACGAAGAGGCAGACGGGCAGAGCGTCAGCGAAGCCCTTAATCGGGGCGGTGCAGAAATCGCTCAGACGGGCGGCAGTAACCGCGCCGCCGGACGTGCCGGAGACGATAACGGTAATCACTGCGACAATTGCCAGCAGAGCAAGAAGAATGGTGAACGATGAAGGCATACCGCGCTTTTTCTTAGCGGTCTCAGTCATAGTTCTCATCCCCCCTTCATAAATCATTTACTGATCTCGCCAGAAGCGGCTCTTCCGTGCCGTGCCTGCCGCTTGATGCGAGATTATTACCAGATAAAACCGCTCGGGGTGTGCAGCAATACACCCCGAGCGAGATGCTAGATGCTCTTACTTGAGCGTGGCGTACATGACAGCCTTAATGGTGTGCATGCGGTTCTCGGCCTCGTCGAAGACCTTGGAAGCGGGGCTCTCGAAGACCTCGTCGGTGACCTCCTGCTCGGTGATGCCGAACTGCTCGCACTTCTCGGCGCCAATGGTGGTGTTGGTGTCGTGGAAGCTGGGCAGGCAGTGCAGGAAGATAGCACCCGGGTTGGCCATAGCCATGACCTCGGAGGTAACACGATACGGGGTGAGCTGAGCGATGCGCTCGGCCCAGACCTCGTCGGGCTCGCCCATGGAGACCCACACGTCGGTGTAGATAACGTCGGCACCCGTGACGCCGTCCTTGACGTCGGTGGTCAGCTTGATGGTGCAGCCGTTAGCCTCGGCGATGGGCTTGCAGGCCTCGATGACGTCGTCAGCGGGCATGCACTCCTCGGGGCCGCAGGCCACGAAGTTCATGCCGAGCTTGGAGCAGACGACCATGAGGGAGCGAGCGACATTGTTCTTGCAGTCGCCCATGAAGACGAGGGTCTTGCCCTTGATGTCGTAGTTGAAGTTCTCCTGGACGGTCAGGATATCGGCGAGCATCTGGGTGGGATGCCACTCAGTGGTCAGGCCGTTCCACACGGGCACGCCGGACTTAGCAGCGAGCTCCTCGACGTCATCCTGGGCAAAGCCACGGAACTCGATGCCGTCATACATGCGGCCGAGAACGCGGGCGGTGTCCTCGATGGACTCCTTCTTGCCCATCTGCGACGAACCGGGATCGAGATAGGTCACGCCCATGCCCAGGTCCATGCCGCCGACCTCGAAGGCGCAGCGGGTACGAGTGGAGGTCTTCTGGAAGAGCAGAACGATGTTCTTGCCCTCGAGATAGCGATGCGGAACGCCAGCGCGCTTCATATCCTTGAAGTTCTTGGAGAGCTTGAGCAGGTACTCGATCTCCTCGGTGGTGAGGTCGAGAAGCTTGAGGAAGCTACGGCCGGAGAGGTTAACACCCATGGTTCGATTCCTTTCGAAGAAATGAATTACGTAAGTATCAGTGTTGCCCGTTTAACGGGCGAAGCCGGTGCGGTTGTAGGGGGACCGCACCGGGAACGGAAAGACTTAGAGGTCCTCGCGCCAGAAGGGCATGCTCATGCAGCGCGGGCCGCCGCGGCCGCGGGAGAGCTCGGCGGAGGGCACGACGAGAAGGTCCAGGCCCTCCTTGTACAGCACGTCGTTGGTGACGGTGTTGCGGGCGTAGACGCAGATCTTGCCGGGCTCGACGCACAGGGTGTTGGAGCCGTCGTTCCACTGCTCGCGGGAGGCCGCGATCGGGTCGCCGCCGCCGCAGGGGATCAGCTTGACCTGGTCGACGCCGGTGGCGTCCTCCAGGACGTGCTCGAGGGTGTCCTCGATCAGGCGGATGTTCACGTCGCCCGGGTTCTTGCCGGCGGTCAGCTCGTAGACGCGCAGGGTGCCCATGATGGCGGGGTGGATCGTGAACTTATCGACGTCGATCTGGGTGAAGACCGTGTCGAGGTGCATGAAGGCGCGCGAGACCGGGATATCGAAGGCCAGGATGCGCTCGACCTTGGAGTCGGAGTTCCAGAAGATGTTCTGGGCCATGACGTCGATCGCGGCGGCCTGGGTGCGCTGGGAGATGCCGACGGCGAGGGTCTTCTCGTTGATGTTCAGCACGTCGCCGCCCTCGGTGTGGAACTGGCAGTCGCGGCGGAAGTACAGCGAGACGTCCTTGTAGTCGGGGTGGTACTTGAAGATGTACTTGCCGTACAGGGTCTCGCGGTTGCGGGTGACCGAGTACATGCGGTTGAGGTTGACGCCCTCGCCGATGACCGCGAACGGGTCGCGGGTGAAGTAGAGGTTGGGCATCGGGTCGATGATCAGGTCGGACTCGGACTCGGAGTTGACCAGGGAGTCGAGGGTCGTGGACGCCGTGAGGGGCATGTCGATCTCGGACTTGGTCATGCCGGCCATGGTCTTCTTGACGAACTCGAGGTTGTCCTCGATGGAGTCCAGCTTCTCGCGGACGATCTGCGGCATGTGCTGGCCGCGGATGCCGGCCTCGGCGATGTACTGGTCGGTGAACTCGGCGCGGGCGCCGGGGACCTGGTCGAACACCTCGGCGACGAGGTTCTCGAGGTAGAGGACCTCCACGCCCTGGTCCCTCAGGATCTGGGCGAAGGTGTCGTGCTCCTGCTGCGCGACCTCCAGGAACGGGACGTCGTCGAACAGGAGTCGCTCGAGCTCGTCGGGCGGCAGGTTGAGGAGCTCGTCGCCGGGACGGTGCAGGCAGACCTTCCTGAGCTTGCCGATCTCGGAAGGCACGTGCAGACCTTTCGTCATGGCCTCCTACCTTTCTTTCGGGCCTTACTGGCCGAATGTATCAGCGCCCCTCCATATGGGACGCTGCTTGCTGACAGCTCTAGTTATATCCAAATTCCATTCGTAATGCTACCTCGCCCCCGAACGGTCAGCAAAGTACGATGAACGGTATATCGCATATGATTTCCCATGATGCACTTCAGTTTTGTAAAGCAGATTTTCCTAGGTAAACGTTATTTTTCTAGGAAATCAAGCTTGAACACTCAAAGTTATCCATGATTCAAAATTGCATAGTGAAAACGGTTTTCTGCATATAAATGACGCTTGTCCTCGATTCGACCTACATTCGATTATATTCAGCTTACTATCATTCTTATTCATAGATTCTCACCAGTTGAGTGAGGATATTGATCGTTTGCGAACGAGCAGGGCGTCAGTCCTATGACTTGTCAGCGTAAGAAGTAGGTAAAGATACCGTTCACGCGATACGTCCGTGCCAGTGGTCGACTAAATTGAGACAATAGTGAATTAGAGTTAGGCTACCGTCCCCTGCGGGGACTGAACGGACAGATGCATATGCCGAGCAAAATCGAAAAGAAGCAAAAGGCCGCCAAACTGCGCAAGCCGCCGCGCGACTTCTCGTACACGCAAAACCGAGAGCTTAGCTGGCTGCGCTTTGACAACCGCGTGCTTGACGAAGCCTTCGACGAGACCGTTCCGCTGTTCGAGCGTCTAAAGTTCGTGTCGATTTTCGAGTCCAACCTCGACGAATTCCTTATGGTGCGCGTGGGCGGCCTGTCCGATCTGGCGGAGCTCAAAAAACAGCCTGTCGACAACAAGAGCAATATGACCGCCTCAGAACAGGTCGATGCCGTCATGGAAGAGCTGCCCGGGCTCCTTACCCGTTGGGAGTCCATCTTTAAGAGCATCGAGGACAAGCTTGATGCTCTGGGCGTTCACCGCGCCCGCATCGATTCGCTTACGCCCGAGGAGCGCACCTTTGTAACCCGCTACTTCCAAGCCTACGTGTCGCCGGTCATCTCACCGTTGGTCATTGACCCGCGCCACCCCTTCCCCAACCTGCGCAACGGCGCGCTCTATCTGGCTTGTGGCCTGGACGGCGTCACCGACGAGGAGAGTCTGCTGGGCCTTATCGAGATTCCCGCCTCGATGAACCGCGTGGTCGAGATCCCCTCGCCCACCGGCACCTACTCCTACATCTTGCTCGAGGACGTCATCCTCGCCTGCCTGGATAGCTGCTTTGGCTCCTATAAGCCGCTGGATCGCGCGCTGATCCGCGTCACCCGTAATGCCGATATCGACCCGGACGGCGAGGGCGTCGAGGAGGAAGAGGATTACCGCCAGCACATGAAGCGCATCCTCAAGAAGCGCTTGCGCCTGCAGCCGGTGGTGCTCGCCGTATCGGGCTCCCTCGAAAAGCCAACGCTCAAGACCATCCGCAAGGCGCTCGAGCTTTCTCGCCGCTCGGTCTTTACCTGCGATATCCCCCTTGACCTGAGCTACGTCTTTGGCATTGAGGGCAAGATTCCCGAGCATCTACGCAACGAGCTGCTCTTTACGCCGTTTAAGCCGCAGCCCAACCCCGCCATCGATATGTCCCGCTCCATTCGCGAGCAAGTGCTGCAGGGCGACAAGCTGCTCTTTTATCCCTACGAGGCCATGAATCCGTTCCTGGACCTGGTGCACGAAGCAGCCTACGACCCCGAGTGCATCTCGCTGCGCATCACGCTCTACCGCGTGGCCAAACAAAGCCGCCTGTGCGAGTCGCTCATCGATGCTGCCGAAAACGGCAAAGAGGTCACGGTGCTCATGGAGCTCCGCGCACGCTTTGACGAGCAGAACAACATCGAGTGGGCCGAACGTCTGGAAGAGGCCGGCTGCACCGTTATCTACGGCTCCGAGGGCTTTAAGTGCCACTCCAAGATCTGCCAGCTCACCTATCGTGAGGGCATGGCGCTCACCCGTCTCACGCTGTTGGGCACCGGCAACTTTAACGAGAAGACGGCCAAGCTCTACAGTGACTTTATGCTCATGACCGCCCATCCCGGTATCGGCGAGGACGCCAACCTGTTCTTCCGCAACCTGTCGCTGGGCAACCTGCGCGGCGACTACCGCTTCCTGGGCGTGGCGCCCGCCGGACTGAAACCGCTCATCATGCGCGGCCTGGACCGCGAGATTCAGCGCGCCCTTGTCGGCGAGCCCGCCCGCGTGTTCTTTAAGCTCAACTCGCTGACCGACCGCGAGGTTATCGATAAGATCGCCGAGGCATCGTGTGCCGGTGTGCGCGTGGACATGATCATCCGCGGCATCTCGTGTCTCAAGCCCGGTATTCCGGGCAAGACCGAGAACGTGCACGTGCGCTCCATCGTCGGACGTTTTTTGGAGCATGCGCGCGTCTATGCCTTTGGCGTGGACTCGGACATGATCTACCTGAGCTCGGCAGACATGATGACGCGCAACACCGAGCACCGCGTGGAGATCGCCTTCCCCGTGCTCGACCCCACCTGCCGCGCCCTGGTGCACGAGTACATGGGAATGCAGCTGCGCGACAACGTGAAGGCACGCAGCCTGACGAGTGGCGGCACCTGGGTTCCGGTTGAGCGCAAAGAGGACGAGAAACCCTTCAACTCGCAGGAAGCTCTGCTGGAGCGCGCGTATCGCAACGCCGAGGCCGCCGCGCAGCAGCGCGCACAGGAGAAGGAACGCGTGGCCGAAGAAGCTATCCAGGCCGAGGTTGAACATGGGGCAGCTGCCAAACCGGAAGTGGTTGCAGCTCCCCCGGTGAATGAGCCCGAGGCTGCCGCAGAGCCCGCCGTGGAGAAAGCGCCCGAGCCCGCCACCGAGGCAGAGCCCGCGCTCGCATCCCAGCCTGAGCCCGAGCCGCAGCCGGCCGCTCCCGAGGTCCAGAAGGTCCGAGCGACCGTTATCGAGCCCGAACCTGCTCCCGCAGCCCAACCTCAGGCACCCACAACAACCCCCGAGAGCAACGCGCGTCACAAGAAGCCCGCTGGCAAAGCCAATGCCATCGAGCGCCATCGCCCCGGTCGCGTGCGCATAGGTCTGGGCCTGATCGGTCTGGGTCTTAAGACGCTCATTACCGGCAAGACGAAATAGTCGTTTGTAGAAGCAGTTTGTAGAAGCAGTTTGTAGAAGCGCCCCGCATTTGAGGAAAGCCTCGGATGCGGGGCGCTTTTCCCTGCTACCATAGTGCGAACAGCAACGCGAATGACAGGCAGGAATATGAAGCTCACCATAGAATCGATGACGTACGGCACCGACGGTCTGGCACATGCCGACAACGGCAAGGCCGTCTTTGTGCAGGGCGCTGTGGCAGGCGACACCGTCGAAGCCGAGATCGTGCAGGACGGCAAGTCGTTTATGCGCGCCCGCACGACCGAGATTCTGGAGCCAAGTCCCGATCGCATTCAGCCCCCCTGCCCCTTCGTGGGCATCTGCGGCGGTTGTTCGTGGGGCAATCTATCGCGCTCCGCTCAGCTTGCCGCCAAAGAGCAAAACCTGCGCTCCACGCTCGAGCGCATTGGCAAGTTCACCCCCGAGCAGGTCAACGATCTTGTCCAGCCTATCCGCCATACCAAGGACGACTGGGGCTACCGCAATAAAATTGAGCTGGAGCCCGCTCTCGTTAACGGCCGTGTTCGCCTTGGCATGCACGGCGTCGACCCCAGCAAGATCGTGACCGTCGATTCGTGCCCGCTGTTCGATAAGCGTTTTCCCAAGACGCTCAAATCGGTCGTCGGCGCGCTCAACTATCTGAGCGGCAGCCACGACCTGGGCCTCGAGCGCGTGGGCATTCGCGCTTCGCGTCGCACCAAGGCACTCGAGGTCGCGCTCTGGACGCCCACAGGCTCCTTCCCGCGCTCACAGGTCTCGCGCGTGCTGGCAGACGCTGCACACCCCACGAGCGTCGTGCGCGTCATGAGCAAGGGCGAGAAGAAGGCCCGCCGCGTTTCCAAGGTGGAGATGCTCGCCGGCGAGGGCTCGTGGACCGAGAACATCGCTGACGGCCAGATGCGCTTATCCGCCCCGTCGTTTTTCCAGGTTAATACCAAGGGCGCCGAGATTTTGATTGAGCTCGTTATGGACGCCCTCGACCCGCAGGAAGACGAGCTTGCCGTGGACCTGTACTGCGGCGCCGGCACCTTTACCCTGCCGCTCGCCCGCCGCTGCGACTTTGTCGCCGCCGTCGAGGCCTACGGTCCGGCCGCGCGCGACCTGCGCCGTAACCTCGAGATCAACAAGCTCGACAACGTCGACGTCATCGGCGGCGATGCCGTGCGCGAGTTCCCCGACCAGGATGCCGATGTCCTGGTGGTCGATCCGCCGCGCGCAGGTCTGGCACCCGAGGCCATCGACCTCATCGCTAGCACGAGTGCGCGCGATGTCGCCTATGTGAGCTGCGACCCTGCCACCCTGGCACGCGACCTTAAGCGCTTTGTCGAGGAAGGCACCTTCTCCCCCGTCAAGATCACGCCGGTCGACCTGTTCCCGCAAACCTTCCACTGCGAAACGGTCGTCCACCTCAAGCGCAACTAGACTGTTTGTCCAAGACCACGCTCGATGATTTTTTGGGGCGGGGACAAAAATAGATTTGCTCCGAATGATTATTTAATCCCCGTCCCGAAATTCAGCGCCGCCCGAGAAAGCCAAACGCCTTCTGGCAGGTTGTCTCTGACACGGGGCGGCCGCCTCGACCGCCCTCGGCCTTCATCCACCTCAACTGCTCCTCAATTACATAGAGCTAGTCGAGGAGGGCGCAAGCTAGCGGACGCCTTCCTCGTCGTCGTTGGGTCGGTAGGTGATGAACTCGATAACAAAGGCCAGGACGGCAGAGACGAGCGCGGCGATGATCGCGAAGATCATGTGGGAGATCCCGGCGCCACCAGGGGTCCCGTCGATGAAGTTGAGCAGGTTGAAGACGGCGAGGCCGCCCGAGATGTACATGAGGGCGCCCGTCATTCCCACGATGGCGCCGCCAACGGCGGAGCTCAGGCATGCCACGACGAATGCGCGCTTGTTGGGGAGGGCGATGCCGTAGATGCCCGGCTCGGTGACGCCGAAGAAGAAGGCGGAGATCATCGCGGGAAGGGCGATGCCGCGGAAGCGCTCGTCCTTGTTTCTGAGGTACATGGCAAAGATGACCGCTCCGAGCGCGAACCCGTGGCCGATGGTGGCGGCGAGCACGCTGTCGTGGCCGAGGGTGTTCAGGTTCATGATGGAGATGGGGATGAGGCTCCAGTGGAAGCCAAAGATGACGAGGCACATCCACAGTCCGCCGACCAGGGCGCTGCCCAGGACGGAACCAACCACGGGAAGCTGGAAGATGAACGAGAACGCCGCGCTCAGCAGGTTGGTGATGAGGGTGGCCACCGGGCCGATGACGAGGTAGCCCAAGACGATGGAGACCGTCATCGTGGCGAGCGGGACGAGGAACATCTTGAGCGCAGCCGGCATCCAGCTCTTGAGCCAGCGCTCAAGGATAGAGCCGAACCACACCATGAGAAGGACGGGGATCACCGAGCTCACGTAGCCGGACACGGGCATGATGATGGGGAGCCCGAGGGCGGTGGCGTACCACGAGAACGTGCCGGCCACGCCGAGGTCGACGCTGCCGAGCGCCTCGCCCGAGGTCAGGGCGACCATCGTCGGGTAGAGGAGCGCCACGCCGATTGCCACGCCGGTGAACTCGTTCATGCGGAACTTGCGCGCGGCACTGAACGCCAGGGCGACGGGAAGGAAGTAGAAGAAGCCGTCAGCCACGGTGTAGAGCAGCGTGTAGAGGCCGTCGTTTGCAAAGGCCGGGACGAAGTAGGTGATGAGGGCAAGCAGTCCCTTCATGATGCCTGCGGCGGCAAGCGGTCCCAGGATGGGCTGGAAGATACCGGAGATGAGGTCGATGATGACGGAGGTCACGGTCTTCTCGCCCTGGGGCTCGTCACCGGCGCTTGCGCCGCCCGAGAAGTTGCCGGCCTCCAGGACCGCGTCGTAGACGTCCTCGACGATGTTGCCCACGACCACCTGGTACTGGCCGTTGGCCTGGATGACCTGGATGACGCCCTTGAGGGCCTCGATCTTGGCCGTGTTGGCGCGGGACTCGTCCTTGAGCTTGAAGCGCACGCGCGTGATGCAGTGCGCGACGCTGGTGACGTTCTCGGCGCCGCCTACGTTCTCGAGTATGGATCTGGCCAGGTCGTCGTATTTTTCTGCCATTATTATCTCCTTAGTGATATTGCCCGGGCGGCTAGCCCAGGTCGCCTCCGTTGGTGGCGATGGCCTGTTGATACCAGTAGAAGCTCTTCTTGCGCCTGCGCTCGAGCGTGCCGTTGCCCAGGTTGTCGCGGTCCACGTAGATGAAGCCGTAGCGCTTCTCCATCTCGCCGGAGCCCGCGCTCACGAGGTCGATCGGCCCCCAGGTGGTGTAGCCGAGCATCTCGACGCCGTCCTGCTCGATGGCGTCGCGCATGGCCTCGATGTGCTCGCGCAGGTAGGCGATGCGGTAATCGTCCTCGATCGTGCCGTCGGGAAGCACCTCGTCATAGGCGCCGAGGCCGTTTTCCACCACAAAGAGCGGCTTCTGGTAGCGGTCCCAGAGGTCGTTGATCGTGATGCGGAACCCCAGCGGGTCGATGACCCAGCCCCAGTCGCTCGTGCGCACGTAGGGGTTCTCCACGCCGGCGAAGGCGTTGCCCTCGGCGACGCCGCCCACGGAGTCGGGGTCGCCCGCGGTGCAGCGCGAGGAGTAGTAGCTAAACGAGATGAAGTCGACGGTGTTCTCCGCAAGGATGCGCTCGTCCTCGGCGGTCATGCCCACGTCGATGCCCTCGCGCTCGAGCATCTTGAGCGCGTAGCCGGGGTAGCGCCCGCGCGCCTGCACGTCCACGAAGAAGAGGTCCTCCTGGTTCTTGACCTGCGCCGCGCGAACGTCCTCGGGGCGGCAGGAGTAGGGGTAGTAGCTTCCCGCGGCGAGCATGCAGCCCACCTTGTTCTCCGGGTCGACCTCGTGGGCGATCTTGGTGGCCCAGGCGCTCGCCACGAGCTCGTTGTGCGCGGCGCGGTACTCGGCCTCGCGGGCATTCTCCCCGGGCTCGAGGACGATGCCGGCCCCCATGAAGGGACGGTGCAAGATCATGTTCATCTCGTTGAACGTGATCCACCAGTGCACGAGGCCGCGGTAGCGGTTGAAGAGCACCTTCACGAGCCGCTTATAGAGCTCGATGAGGGCGCGGTTTCGCCAGGCGCCGTACTTCTTGACGAGGTGGATGGGGCAGTCGAAGTGCGTGATGGTCACGAGGGGCTCGATCCCGTGCTCGCGGCAGCAGCGGAACACGTCCTCGTAGAAGGCGAGCCCGGCCTCGTTGGGCTCCTCCTCGTCGCCGTTGGGGAAGATGCGGCTCCAGGCGATGGAGAGGCGAAAGACCTTAAAGTCCATCTCCGCGAAGAGGGCTATGTCCTCGCGGTAGCGGTGGTAGAAGTCGATGCCCGTCTGGGCCGGGTAGTAGTACCCGGGCTCAAAGTCGAGCATGCGCCTCAGGCCGCGACTTACGTCGTTGCGCTCCGGCCCGTGTGGGATGACGTCGACGTTGGCAAGGCCGCGGCCGCCCTCGTCATAACCTCCCTCGCATTGGTTGGCGGCGGTGGCTCCTCCCCAAAGGAACCCTTTTGGAAATGGCATGGTGCCTCCTTCTCTCTGGCGCCCCCATCTCTGCGGGGGACGCTTTATAACGTCCTTGCGGCCTCGCGCGCCGGGCCCGTGGCCCTTTCCCTGATGCGCGCGGGCCGCCTGTGAAGGGGTGACTAGCTGACGGCTTGTCCCGCGGCGGCGCGACGTGCCTCCCGGCCTTCGACTAGGGAGGGGACCTGCGCCAGGCACACGCCGGCGAGGATGATGGCGACGCCCAGCCACTCGACGACGCCGAGCGGCTCGCCGAGGACGATCATGGCGATGAGCAGGCCGGCGGGGAGTTCCGCGGCGGCCATGACAGTGGAGAGGCCCGCGGGCAGGTGCGGAGAGCCCATGCCGAAGAGCAGGACCGGGCAGAACATGCCAAAGAAGCCGGCGATGACGGCAAAGGGCAGGATGCCCTGGGCGAGGACGCCCGAGACGACGTAGTCCGGGCACACCGTGAGCGACATGACCACGGAGCCCGCGCATACGATGACGCCACGCTGCTCGGACGAGCAGGGGGCCTCGACCTTGCCGGAGAGGGTGACAAAGAGGGAGCAGGACACGGCCGCCCCCAGCGCGCAGAGCAGGGCCACGGGGTCGTACCCGGTGATGCCGGTCTTGTAGACGCCGCTGGCGAACACCGTCCCGAAGACGATGACCAGGGCGGAGGCCACTTGGAGGGGCCTCGGCGGCCGGCGCGTCATGACGGTCTGCCACACGAGCCCCAGCCACGTGAACTGGAAGAGGAGCGTGAGCGCCACCGGGGCGGGCAGCACGCTCATGGCGTAGCAGTAGAGGATTGAGGTGAGGCAGGTGAGGGCTCCCAGGCCCATGAGCTTGAGGGCGAGCTTCCAGCCCACGCGCTGCCAGCGGTGCCCGAGCGCGTGCCCTGCGAGCGTGGCGAGGGCGAAGAAGAGGCAGCCGAACCACGCCTGGCTCGCCACCACCTGTGCCGAGGTGAAGCCCGCGGCGTAGGCGAGCTTGTAGGTCGTGGCCATCGCGCCGTAGCAGGCGCCGCCCGCAAAGACCTGGAGCGCCGCCTTGGCCTGTCCCGCGCCCGTGGCTCCTGCCCCGGCGGCCTGTTGCTTGATTGTGTTTGTTCCTGCCATTAGGCTCCCTTCCGTCTGCTATCTTGCAGATGCACGTCTCGTGCGTCTGTTCCTTGCAGTCGGAAGGCGGGCTCGTGCGGTCTTCTGGCGGTGCATGTGGTACCTGCTGCCAAGACGAAAAAGCCACGCAACCGACTGCTCGGTTGCGTGGCAAAAAGGTGGCTAGCGCCCAGAAAAGTCCACGCGTTTTTAGACTGGGACAAAGTACTACAACAGGTGAGATTCCGTCAAGAAAAAACCGAGGAAAAAAGTGAGCCTCTGCCCGCCGTACCTATGGCAGTCGTTCCCCAAACGGGGCGGTGCTGTTGGGGACTGTCTCGATCTGTAACAGTAAGACCCGGTTTTGGTCCGTAGATGTTACAGATTTAGACGTTTTGTCGGGGCGGTTTCCGTTTGTCTTGATCTGTAACAGTTAGGGTCAAAAGTGGGTCTAGATGTTACAGATTGAGATTGTTGAGGATGGGTGAGGATAGCTAATTCGGACGGGGCTATTTTAAACATTGGGAAATCGAGCGTGGCAAGCGGAGGTCTTCGGGGTATAAGACGGCTAATTGTATGCCGTCTATGAAAGGAACCCTCATGCCCAGCGTTGCCGTTCTCGCCGCCGATGGCTTTGAAACTATTGAGTGCTTGACCATGGTCGACGTCATGCGTCGCGGCGGCGTGCGTGCCACGCTCGTCTCGATTATGCCCACGCGTGAGGTCGTAAGCTCGCTGCAGATCCCCGTGACCTGCGATGCGCTCTTTGATGAGATCAACTTTGACGAGTACGACTGCGTCGTGTTGCCCGGCGGCCTACCCGGTGCCACCAACCTGCGCGCCGATCAGCGCGTCTGCGACGTGGTCTGCGAGTTCGCCGCGACCAAGCACGTCGCCGCCATCTGCGCTGCCCCGTTTATCCTGGGCGAGCTCGACCTGCTCGAGGGGCGCCACGCCACGTGCTTCCCTGGCTTTGAGAAAAGCTTCCCCGAAGGCGCCTATACCGGCGAGAAGGTTACGCAAGACGGCAACATCATCACCGCTAGCGGCATGGCCCAGTCGCTCCCCTTTGCGCTTGAGCTGCTGCGCACGCTCGCCGGCGACAAGGCCGTCGAGAAAGTCGCCGAGGGCATTCAGCTATGATTTTGGCTTCGCAATCACCGCGCCGCATCGAGTTGATGCGCGAGGCGGACTATGACATTCGCATCATTCCTGCCGATATCGACGAAACGCCGTTTGATGGCGAGGCCCCGCTTACGCTCGTTGAACGCTTAGCACGCGCAAAAGCCGCCGCCGTTGCCGCCGAGCATGCCGAGCCCAATGAGCTAACGGTCGCGGCCGACACCATCGTCACCTTTGACGGCAAGATTCTGGGCAAGCCGGCAACCGAGGACGAGGCGCGCACCATGCTCCGTGAGCTTTCGGGCCGCACGCACCAGGTCGCAACCGGCGTCTGCATCGTTAAGGCAGGCGATACGGCCGCCCCGCATGCCGCCGAGAGTCTGTCCTTTGTCGATGTGACCGACGTGACGTTCTACGAGCTCACCGACGAGCAGATCGAGCACTACGTCGCCTCGGGAGAGCCCATGGACAAGGCCGGCGCCTACGGCATTCAGGGCACAGGCGGACGCATGCTCGTGCACGATATTTCGGGCGACTTCTATAACGTGGTGGGCCTACCCATCGCCCGCGTCGCGCGCGCGATTCAAAAACTCTCGTAATTGCATCTGGCGCTGGGTATCCCCCGGCGCCTACAATTTTGGCGTACCGTACGGATCCCGACCGGGCACAAGGCGCGGCGGAAAACCGATAGGAGTTAAACATGGATACACTGCTCGAGGCCATTGACGTCTGCGATGTCGATGGCTTTTGCTATGGCAACTATACGGACGAGGAGGCCGGCACCGGTTGCACCGTAATCGTGGCGCCCGAGGGTGCCACCGGCGGCGTTGACGTTCGCGGCGGTGCTCCAGCATCGCGCGAAACCGACCTGCTGCGACCCGAGAACACCGTCGACAAGGTCCACGCCGTCTGCCTTTCGGGCGGATCGGCCTTTGGCCTCGAAGCCGCAAGCGGCGTGGCCCGCGAGCTTGAGAGCCGCGGCATCGGCCTTCCCGTCGGTCCCACGCAGGTGCCTATCGTGTGCTCCAGCTGTATCTTCGATCTTGCCTTTGGCGACCCCACCGTGCGCCCCGACATTGAGGCCGGTATCGCCGCCGTGCGCGAAGCACTCGACCACACCCCCACCAAGCTCGAACAGGGCAACGTAGGCGCCGGCACGGGCGCCACCGTGGGTAAGCTCATGGGGCCTGCCACCTGCATGAAGGCCGGCCTTGGAGCTGCTGCCGTGACGCTCGGCCCCATCAAGGTGGGCGCCGTGGTCTCGGTCAACGCCTGCGGCAACGTTGTCGACCCCTTCACCGGCGAGTGGGTTGCCGGTATGCGCGCCGCAGCCGATAGCGACCAGATCGTCGACATGGAACTCGCAGCCTTTGCCGCCGCCGGATCCATGCAGATGCCGCTCGACCGCACCAACACCACCATCAGCTGCATCGTCACCAACGTGGAACTCACTAAGGCACAAGCCACCAAGGTCTCCCAGATGGCCGCAGACGCCTACGCACACGCCATCCGCCCCACACACACCACCAACGACGGCGACACCATCTACACCCTCGCCAGCGGCAAACTGGGCGCCCAGGCAAGCGCCGCCGTTCCCCTAGACCTGCTGGGCATGCTCGCCGTAAGGGCCCTGGAAACCGCCATCGTAAACGGAGCCAAAACCGCCAAAACCTCCCACGGAATCCCAGGTGCTGCGAAGTAATCTCACTCGACCGTCGGTCGGAGGCGGGCGGGCATTACGTTTGCTGCTCTACAGTCCTATGCAAGACGAAGGCCACATTAAGTGGCCTTCTTTGCATGCGGAACTCGCGACAAACGTAATGCCCGCCCGCCTCCGACCGACTACCAACTAATATTTTTTCAGCCAAGGCCCCTGTGTACCGCGCGTCGAAGATCTTCAAATTCAAATAACCTGACAATCGATTCTTATAGCAGAGGCCCCTTGGCCTTTAGTTTGATACAAGTTCCGCACGAGCCGGAAAGCACTTAATGTGCTTTCCGTGCGAGCAGGACTGTTCGCAGTAGCAAACTAAAGGCCAAGGGGCCCAGTCAACCTATCAGCAGCGATTGCTCAGCAGCTAGTTGAATTTGAAGATCTTTGAGGCAAGACGGTATAGGCCGAGTGTGGTTTTGTCTCCGGCCCGTCCGCGCAGATTGGTGAAGAACCCGACCACGCCGTAGCGGGCACGACGATACATGCGCTCGTCGTAGGCCTTCAAATCATTCCACAGCGTCTTTAGGCGCTCGTCGGCGCAATCTTCCTCGGAAAGCTTGGTAAGCACCGAGCAGATCGCCATCATCATGGTGAAATAGCCCATCATGTACGAGCGCAGACGCGACGACTCAACATCGCTGTACAGGTGGTACGACTCCATCATGATGCGCGTCACACGGAACTGCTGGTCCAGACGCTTGACCATCGTGGCCTCGTTGACACTCTGGCCTTCGCGACCGATAAAGTAGCGGTAGAGGTCGATGTCGGCGTAGTACATGGTCTTGCAACGCGGCAGCGGCACGTAGGCGTAGATGTTGTCCACATAGAACGTGTGCGGCGGCATGGGAAGGTTAGACTCGCGCAGCACATCCGTGCGATAGCACAGACTGTGCATAAGTAGGTTCTGGTCCAGGCGGAAATGACCGATCTGATCCCAGGAAAAGATCTTCTTGCGCGGCAGGGCAAATTTGTAGCCAATAGCGGTATGCGTGCCCTCGTAAACCTTCTCGTACACGTAGTTCGAGATAAACAGGTCAACGCGCTGGTCACGCTCTTCAAAGCCACGCAGAATCGACAGCATAGTCGAAAGAGCCGCAGCATCGAGCCAGTCATCCGAGTCGACGACCTTGTAGTAGGTGCCCTGTGCCTCGCGCAGACCCGAAAGGACGGCAATACCGTGGCCGCCGTTCTCCTGGTGCACCGCGCGAATGATACCGGGATAACGTGCCTCCCACTCGTCGGCCTTATCGGCCGTCTCGTCCTTGGAGCCGTCGTCCACTACGATAATCTCGATATCGGTGGCGTAATTGCTCCCCTCCAAGATGGAGGTGATGCAATGGTCCATGTCCTTGGCGGCGTTATACGAGGGAATACCGAATGTTATGACTTTATGCATGGCAGGCGATAATCTCATCCGAAAGATCGAGGGCGGAATTGGTCACAGCGTCCATATCGTAGTAACGATACTCGGCCAGACGACCCACCGGGTGGAAGTTCGTCAGGTTCTGGACGCGCTCAAGATAGCGCTCATAGAGCTCACGGTTCTCGGGCTCAAGAATGGCGTAGTACGGCGTCTCGCCCGAGCCGGGCGTATAGGCCTTGGAATACTCCTTCATGATGGTGGTCTTGCCGGGCAGGATCTGACCGGTCATGTTCTTGAACTCGGTAATGCGCGTGTAGTCCTCGCTCGTGGTGTAGTTGACGGTGCCCACGGGCTGGAACTGGTCCATATCGAGCGTCTCGAACTTCATGTCGAGCGTGCGGTACGGTAGCGCGCCCAGATCGAGATTGAACAGCTCATCGAGCGGACCGGTGTAGACGATCTCGCCACCATAGACCTTGCCGTCGATCTTGACGGTAGTCTCGTCGATTTCAAAGAGGTCACGGGCGTCCACGTCGCAGAACACGTCGATCAGGTCGTGGTCGAGCATGTGCTCAAAGAGCGCCGTGTAGCCCTCCTGCGGCATGCCCTGGAAGGGAGCTTGCGGGAAGTAGCGGTCATCATCGCCCACAAAGACGGGAACGCGGCCGGTGATCGAGGGATCGATCTGATCGGGCGTCTGGCCCCACTGCTTCATGGTGTAATGCAAAAAGACGTTCTCGTAGACGTAATCGGCGACCTCGGCAAGATCCGGGTCGTTCTTCTTACGCAGCTCCATAATGGGCACCTTGACATCCTTGCCAAAGGTCTCCACGAGCTTCTGATACAGCTCCTCGCCGCGCTCGTCACCAAAGGCGAGCTTGAGACTCGCATGGTTGAAGGGCACGGGCATAAGGGTACCGTTGATGTTGGCGAGCACCTTGTGCTGATAATCCGTCCACTTGGTAAAGCGCGACAGGAAATTGTGCACGCGCTCGTTAAAAGTGTGATAGATATGCGGACCGTACTCGTGGATCAGGATTCCGGCCTCGTCAGTGCAGTCATAGGCATTGCCCGCAATGTGGCTACGGCGCTCCAAAACGGCAACACGATAGCCGATGGTCTCGGCAAGACGGCGGGCGCAAACGGCACCGGCATATCCAGCACCGACGACAATCATGTCGTACGCGCCGGCGTTAAAGCCTTCAGGCAGGCCTGAGGTAATCTGCATCGATACTCCTTGTCAAAAGCCACGGGCTCGTTAGCTGGGCTTTTCTCGAACATTCTTCGAGACATATTTATCAGAGCGATTATAGCGCTAATGCGTCCTATAATGAGCTTGCCACACAAGGAAAGCTCAAGCACCGCGGCGTACATAATTGAAAGGTAAACCCGATAGCAGCGGGTTTATTCGTGAACAGCCGGGTGCCTGGAGCTTAGCGAAACGCTTGTAAGGAGTAACATGAGCGATTTCCTAAACCGTATGAAGTCTGCCGCCAAGGCCGACCTTAAGACGATCGTCCTGCCCGAGGGCGAGGATCCGCGCACTATCGTCGCGGCCACCAAAATCATCGAGGAGGGCCTGGCAAAGATCGTCATCCTGGGCAACCCCGACGAGATCAACGTTCCCGGCGCTACCGTCATCGACCCGCGCAATGCCGAGAAGCACGAGGAGTACGCGCAGAAGTTTGCCGAGCTCCGCGCCAAGAAGGGCGTTACCATCGAGCAGGCTCGCGCCCAGGTGATGGACGCCACCTACTTTGGCACCATGATGGTCAAGATGGGCGATGCCGACGGCCTGGTCTCCGGCGCCTGCCACTCCACCGCCGACACCCTGCGCCCCGCGCTTCAGATCCTCAAGACCGCCCCGGGCACCAAGCTGGTCTCGGCCTTCTTCGTGATGTGCACCGACACCCCGCAGTTCGGCACTGACGGCACGCTGATCTTCGCCGACTGCGGCCTCAACATCAACCCGTCCTCCGACGAGCTCTCCGAGATCGCCATCGCCTCCGCTCACTCCTGGTCCACCTTCATGGGCAACGTTGAGCCGCACGTGGCCATGCTCTCCTACTCCACCATGGGCTCCGCTGGCGGCGAGGTCGCCAAGAAGGTCCAGGAGGCTGTGAAGTTCTGCAAGGAGAAGGCTCCCGAGCTCGCCATCGACGGCGACCTGCAGCTCGATGCCGCTATTGTCCCCACCGTCGCCCAGCTCAAGGCTCCCGGCTCCTCCGTTGCCGGCAAGGCCAACGTGCTCGTGTTCCCCGACCTCGAGGCCGGCAACATCGGCTACAAGCTGGTCCAGCGCTTCGCCGGCGCCGATGCTTACGGCCCCATCCTGCAGGGCATCGCCAAGCCGGTCAACGACCTGTCGCGCGGCTGTTCTGCCGACGACATCGTGGGTGTCGTGGCCATCACCGCCGTCCAGGCTCAGATGGCTGAGTAGCGTACGCACTCGCCCGAAGGCCGTACGGGCAAACCCCTGAAAACGTCCTCGACCAATGAAGCGCCCCCGTTCTGCTCCTCCGGAGCTACGAACGGGGGCGTTTCTGGTCTGCGGATTGTTTTCAGGGGTTTGCCCGTACGGCCTTCTACCGCCACGTAGCAATCAGGGTAGCTGGGGTGGACGGCGGCTTGGCTACGAGCTGGGGCTGAGGATCTGAATGGTCGGGTGCCGTTGCTGGGAGCGCAGGCGTTGCTGGTGATGATCACTTTGGGACAGGAATTTCCGCCTGCTAGTAAAAAGGCCTCCGGAGCTGTTGCTCTGGAGGCCTTTCGTTTACTTGCAAATGCGCGCGTTAGTTGTTCTTGGTCAGGCGCTCGACGTCGTGGGCGATCATGTATTCCTCGTCGGTGGGGATGACCATAACCGTGACGGAAGAGCCGGCGGCGCTGATGACCTGTGGGCCGTTGCCCACGGCCTCGCGGTTCTTGTTGTTGTCGATGCGCACGCCCAGCCACTCAAAGCAGTCGCAGAAGGCCTTGCGGATCGACCAGTCGTTCTCGCCGATGCCGGCGGTAAAGGTAATGGTGTCCACGCCCGCCATGGAAGCGATCATGGAACCGGCCTGCTGCATGGCCTTATAGGCGAACATATCGAAGGCGAGCAGGCAGCGCTCGTCGCCCTCGGAGGCGCGCGTGCGGATGTCGCGGGCGTCGTTGGAGATGCCCGAGATGGCAAGCAGACCAGACTGCTTGTTCATCATGTCATCGACTTCCTGGTAGCTGTAGCCGCCCTCGCGCTGCAGGTAGCACACGGTGGCCGGGTCGATGGAACCACAACGGGTGCCCATCATCAGGCCATCGAGCGGCGTGAGACCCATCGTGGTGTCGCGGCACACGCCGTCCTCGATAGCAGCGAGCGAAGCACCGTTGCCCAGATGGCACGAAAGCAGGCGGTGGCAGCGCGAACCCAGGATCTCCTTGGCCATCATCCACTCATAGCGGTGGCTCGTGCCGTGGGCGCCGTACTTGCGCACGTGGTACTTGTCGCAAACGTCCTTGGGCAGCGCGTAGGTGTAGGCAACCTCGGGCATGGTCATGTGGAACGAGGTGTCGAAGACCGCCACGTTGGGCAGCTCCGGATACTTCTCACGGCAATACTCAATCGCTGCGGCCTCGCCGTAGTTGTGCAGCGGAGCAAGCGGTGCCACCTCAAGAATCTTGGCCATAACCTCGTCGTCGACAACCGCGGAATCATCGAAGTGCCAGCCGCCCTGAACGATACGATGCCCAATGCCATCAATCGTAAAGTCGGTCTTCTCGAGCTCCTCGAGCACGCGAGCGATAGCAGAGCGATGATCGGGGAAAGGGACCTCCTCGGTCTGCTTAGCGCCACCGTTCTCGGAGTGGCCAAAGATGCCCATGTCCGATCCGATACGCTCGCAGTTGCCCTTGGCGAAAACCTTGCGGGTATCGGTATCCAAAAGCTGATATTTAAGGCTTGAGCTGCCGGCGTTGACAACAAGTACGTTCATGAGACTCCTTCGCAGTGCAATACGGTCGACGCAGGCCCCTTAAGGCGGCCGCATTTTAATAAGAAGTTATCATATCTTGATAAATAGATATCAGCATATCGCCCAACGAGCGCAAAAGAGGGGCCGAACGGCGCTCGGTCGTCCAGCCCCTCCCCTCTTGCAATTACTTGCCGTTGACGATGCGCTCGACGTCGGAAGCGATCATGAACTCCTCGTCCGTAGGGATGACGAAAATCTTGACCTTGGAATCCTTGGCGGACAGGCACCAAGCGCCGTCGCCACGCAGGGCATTACGGGCGTGATCCATCTTGACGCCCATAAAGGCCAGACGATCGGCCACGCCAGCGCGAACGGCCGGAGCGTGCTCGCCGATGCCGGCGGTAAAGACCAGGGTGTCCATGCCGCACATGGAGGTGGCCATCTCGGCGGCCTTAGCGGCAATCTTGTAGACGAACATATCGAAGGCGAGCTGAGCCTCGGGGTCACCAGCAGCGGCGAGCTCCTCAACGTTGCGGCAGTCGTTGGTCTTGCCACCGGTCACAGCCAAAAGGCCAGACTTCTTGTTCATCATCTCGTCGACCTCGTCGAAGGTGTAGCCACCCTCGCGCTGCAGGTAGCACACGGTAGCCGGGTCGATGGAGCCGCAGCGGGTGCCCATCATGACGCCGTCGAGCGGCGTCAAGCCCATGGTGGTGTCCATGCACTTGCCGTCCTCGATGGCGCACAGGGAAGCGCCGGAGCCGATATGGCACACGACGACCTTGCGAGCCTCGCCGTTGGTCATCTCGGCGACCTTCTTGGAGATGTAGCGATAGCTGGTGCCGTGGGCGCCGTACTTACGGATGTGCAGCTTGTCGCAAACATCCTTGGGAAGGGCGTAGGTCTTGGCGACCTCGGGCATGTTGAAGTGGAAAGCGGTGTCGTAGACCGTGACGTTGGGCAGATCGGGATACTGCTCCAGGCAGTACTCGATAACGTTGGCCTCGGGGTTGTTGTGCAGCGGCGCCAGCGGGGCGACCTCGCGAATCTTGGCGAGGACGTCCTCGTCGACGAGGGAGGAATCACCAAAGTACCAACCGCCCTGAACGATACGGTGGCCGATGCCCTCGATCTTGACGCCGTTGGCCTCAAGGTCCTTCAGGACGACCTCGATGGCGACCTTGTGGTCGGGGAACTCGATGTTCTCGGTCACCTTCTTGGAGCCATTGGCAGCATGGGTGAAGGTACCACCGGTAAAGCAGACGCGCTCGCAGGAGCCCTTTGCGGACACCTTATGGGACTTGGTGTCGATGACCTGATACTTAAGGGTCGAAGATCCCGCGTTGACGACCAGAACGTTCATGTGTCTCCCTACTAACAGGCGGTGTGGCGCCGCCAGGTTACATACGCTTCAATAATAAACCCAAACGCCCTCGCGCTCGGGTTTATTGCGTTGATATATAAGTTATCGGTGCCTAAATACTCATGGCCTTTGACTTGTAAGACGAAATAGCGCGGGGATATACACCAGGGAAGAAATCCCGAGCGCAACAAGCAATACGACTCGAATGCCCGCGATGCTGCTCAACGCAGCATTGAACAGATAGAAAAGGATGGCACCCACCGCCACCATCTGGCTTTGGACCGAAATCAGTGAACAGCGCATCGAAGAATCGACAGCATTTTGAAAAATTGAGTATTTAATTGGAGCAAATAACGAGTACGCGACCGTCTGCAGTACATAGAACACGGGCAGCAAATAGACCGGAGTAAAGGGAATCAAAAACAGAGCAGCCAGGGAAAGGCGCACGATGCCGCAAATACGCGCAAAACGGCCCTTGTCGACATGAGCAATCACACTGGGCACAATAAGCCCCATGGAGGCCGAGGCAAGAAGCTGGACCGCAATGATCACACCCGAAGCGACGGCATTCATTCCGCGACCCGCAAGCAACAGTGAGAAAAAGTCTTCCAGGGCGACAAAAGCAAATGCCTGAGAGCAGTCCATGATGAACGCTGAACGAAGAATGCCGTTACGCGCAATAGCGGCACCGATCATCTTCGGGCTAATTCCACGCTTAGGTGTCGCTGTAGTGTCCCCTCTTCGCATCTCAGGAATGCAGACAACGACAACCAACGTCAACACCATTGCGATGATATCTGCCAAAAGACCAATGAGATACGCGCCAGCGGACGAAATGAAACCGCCCACACAAGCGGAGAGGGCATAAGAGGCATAGAAAACAAATCGCTCAACGACATTAAGCCTTACGAGCTGGTCCAGAGAGACGCTGTCAATGTAAATCGCTTCCATGGACCCGCTCATACATGCAGCGGCAAAACCTTTGAGAGCAAACGCGCCGATTAAAAGCAGAGGAGAACGGACGAGAAGCAGGGCGGCGTAGTATCCAAGCATCCCCACGACGCCAACGAGACCACTTGTCTTTCGTCCAAACCTATCGGCAATATAGCCAGTGGGAACTTCAAGGATGAACTTGCTCACTTGATATGCAATCATCATGCTAGAAATCGCCACCATCGAGAATCCGACGAATTCAAGGTAAACCGTCAGAAAATACAAAATGGTGCTGAAGTTCGACAGAAAAACAAACGTCATATAAAGCAAAACCGTACGGTTTTTCATGCTCCGCCCTCCAAGAGTCAACAATCTAAATCGGAATCTTGGAAAAGCATGAGGGCAAAGCCGTCAGTCATGTGTTACAAGGCGTCAACATTCACTTGACGACACGAGGCCAAATGGCCTCACGAAGCAAGATGACGCAATAGGTGAAGAAATACCGTCTGGTGTCGATCGGTCCAGGCATTTTGTCGATAGCAAAAGTAGATGGGCAAGGCTACGTCATGCGAACCTTCAATAGAGTACTCGCTCACTTCCGACCCATCTGATGCGAGAGAAGAGCCAGAAAAACCCAATATCAATCCCCCGGCTTGAAGAAACTCAGCCTGCGCTCTGTTTCCGTATTCGACGTCGCGGAAGCGGAAATTAACCAGCTGAGCTTCGGGGCATTGATTGATCGCATTGAGACAGGGCGACAAATTAATGGGAACAGCTAACCTGCCGCCCAGTAACTCACGAACGGTCATAGCACCCACAGATTGATGACCCGCTGGGTACGAAAGAACCTTGAGCTCCTTTTCACCCAAGTATTTCGAAGAAAGGACACTGTCCCTTGGTTCCTCAAATGAGATGGCCGCATCCGAAATGCCAAGCACAAGTGATTCAAAGCATGTAGCCGTTGGCTGATGCCACACATCAAGGTGAATCTGAGGGTGCGAGCTTTCAAACGAGTCGTACCAGTTTTCGGAAAAAAGACGCCCCCGCCCGTGAAGACAGGGGACGTAAAGACGAAAGTGGCCGTCGGGCGAAACGCCACCGTTCCCCGATTGGGTGTACTTTTTGAGATCGTCGACTTGTGCCAGGATCACGCGTGCACGACGCGCAAATTCTCTGCCCGCCGGAGACAAAACAGCCTCCCCCGCCGATCGATTGAGCAAAACGATCTGATACTCAGACTCCAGTTTCTTAATTGCCGACGAGACAGCCTGTGGGCTCACGTGAACGGCGCGAGCCGCTTTGCGCACGCCGCCGTAGTTCGCTACCGCTTGAAGGTATTCGAGTTGAGAAAACTGCATAGGTTACTCCAAAGGCAGCCAAGGCGACGGGCCGTGCGTCCTCAGATGAGGTTCTCGCCCAGGTTCTTGCCGCCGAGGACGTGCATGTGGAAGTGCATGACGGTCTGACCGGCGTTGACGCCCTTGTTGGAGATGACGCGGAAACCGTCCTCCAGACCCTTGGCCTTGGCGACCTCCTGGATGGCGTGAGCCATGGCGCCCATGGTCTCGGCAGGCACGTTGTCGGCGATGTCGCTGTAGTGCTTCTTGGGGATCACGAGCGTGTGGACCGGCGCCTGGGGGTTGAGGTCGTCGAACGCGATGACCTGATCGTCCTCATAGACAACGGTCGAGGGGATCTCGTGGTTGGCAATTTTGCAGAAGATGCAATCACACATGGTTGGTTCCTTTCTCACAGACCAAGGTAATTATATTTGGTCGGGATGGTTAGAACGAGAGGTTGTCGTCGGTGTTGGCGGCCTCGCCGTCGGCGAGCACGTCGTTGCCGTCGACATCCTTAAGGAGCACCGAGACCTTCTGCTCGGCATCGGACAGGCGGGTGCGCAGGCTTTTTAGAAGCTCAACGCCGCGGGTATAGCTCTCGAGCGACTCCTCGAGCTCCATATCGCCCGACTCCAAGCTGCGGATGATGAGCTCCAGTTCCTGCGAGGCCTGCTTGTACGTAAGCTGCTCGACCGGGGTCTTCTCTGCCATATCTGTTTCCTTTCCTAAAGGTTTTCGCTATGAAACGCGGACTACTCGACTGTATCGACCGTTGCCGCCACGTTGCCGTCTGCCATGCGCACGCGAATGGCGTCGCCGGGCTTAAAGGTCTTGGCACTCGTAGCCACCCCATCATCGCTGTACGCGATGGAATAGCCACGGGCAAGCACCTTGAGCGGCGACAGGGCATCGAGCGACGCGGCAGCTCGGCCCAGATCGGACGCAGGTTTGCTGAGCATCGTGCGCCCCTGATGCTCCAGGCGGGAACTCGCAAGCGTGAGCGCATGGCGTTTACCATCGAGCCCTGAAGTGCTTGCGACCAAGCGCTCGGGCAGACGCTCGAAGTTGGAGCGGAAGGCCCCAACCGAACGCGTTATGGCGCCGGACAGACGATCGGCCGTCAGGGCAAGCTCAGACTCGCGGCGCTCGACCATAAATGTGGGGTCGTTGAGGCACGGGCGGCACGCGGCCGCATCGAGCGCGTCGCCCAGACGAGCCGTATAGGTGTCCCAGGCACGACGACCGCGCTGGTCGAGCATTTCCAGATCGACCTGATCCGACCCGATCATCGAAGCCATCGCGGCGCCCAGACGCTGATGGCGCGTCTCGAGCACGTCGGCCAACTCCGTCATAGCCGGTGCCACCGATTCCGCCGCTGCCGTTGGCGTGGAGGCGCGACGGTCGCTCACCATATCGCAAATCGAGGTATCGGGCTCATGGCCAATGCCGGTCACCACGGGCACAGGACAAGCCGCCACCGCGCGGGCAAGCTCCTCGTCGTTGAAGGTCATGAGGTCCTCAAAGGAGCCGCCGCCGCGCACCAGCAAAATGCAATCCGGCGCCGGCGTAATGGCGGCGGCACGGTGCAGCCCCTCGATTAGCTCTGCCGGTGCGCCCTCGCCCTGGACCTTGGCGCCCACGCAGACGAGCTCGACGAGAGGGTTGCGACGACGCAACGTGCGCTTGACGTCGTCGATTACGGCGCCCGAAAGCGAGGTGACGACCGCCACGCGGGAGCAGAACACCGGGATGCGGCGCTTGCGCGCTTCGTCCATCAGGCCCTCGCGGCGTAGCTTTTCGGCCAGTTGCGCCACTTGTTGACGCAGCAAACCCTCCCCCGCCAGCGAAAACGAGCGAGCGACAAAGCTCATGCGGCCCGTGGCCTTATAGAGATTGAAGCTGCCCTTAAAGCTCACCTGCATGCCGTCGCGCAGATCGAACGTGCGCTTGAGATAGGCGCCCTTCCAAATGATGCAGTCAACGGCGGCCGAATCGTCCTTGATCTGGAAATAGCAGTGACCGCTTCGGGCGTTAGGACCACGAAAACCTGTGACCTCGCCCAGAACGCTCAGCTGCGGAATGGCATCGAGCGCACCGGCGGCGATCTCCACCGCCTGGCTCACGCTGAGCTCCTTGCGCTCCTGATCGTCCGAGCCGTCAAACTCGGCGGAAACAGCATTGCCGGTTAGGTTCCAGCCTGCCACGCAGCCTCCTTTCGTTATCGAGCACAGAGGCTCCGGCCCCGTGCGAAATTAAGTCCAACACATAGTACAGCGCCGCGGGGACACGAATCCCCGCGGCGCCCAGTGACCCAATTTGTTATCGGTTGGAGTTTCTGTTGTAGCGAGCCATAAGGTAGAGCAGCTGAATAATCGAAGTGAGCGCTGCGGCCACATAGGTAAGCGCGGCTGCCGTCAGTACCTTCTTGGCGCCGTTGACCTGCTTGGAGCTCATGCCCGACTGCTCGATGTACGCCACAGCACGTCGGCTGGCGTCAATCTCGACAGGCAACGTAACGAGTTGGAACAGCACACTAAACGAGAAGAAGATCAACGCGAGGGTCGTGAGTCCCGCGATGTTCATAAACAGACCCATGAGCAACACGATGGTCCAAGTGTTCTGGGTAAAGTTGACGACCGGCACGAGGGCTGTGCGTACCTTCATCATGGCATAACCACTTTGACGCTGGGCGGCATGGCCCGCCTCGTGGCAGGCGACGGCAACGCTTGCGACCGACCCGCCTGAACGGTTGGCATCAGAGAGGTACAGGTTGTTGTCCTGCGGGTTGTAATGGTCGGTGAGCTCGCCAGCGACACCCTTGATACCCACGGCGTTACAACCGTTGGCATCGAGCATGCGGCGAGCGACCGTGGCACCCGTATCGCCGTCCGAGCGAACCTTGGACCAGGTTTTGTACGTCGAGTTGATATAGTTCTGTGCGGCAAGGCCAAGCACCGTGCAGACAAGAACAACCAGCAGGTACAGCGGGTCGATGCCAAAGCCGTATCCATAGTAATAAGGCATGCGAATTCCTCCGAATCGAGTTACACGTTGGAGGCATTCTACCCACTCAAGCGGCTAGGCTTCCTTACAGCAATTCGATTTTTCCGTCCTTCACCGTCAACCCCATATTGCCGGAAAGCAGATCGTCCAGGCGCGAGCCCACAAGCTCAAAGCGCCAGCCTTCGCGCAAGGGGCTCTGCTCGGGATGCTCAATATAGTCGGCCAGGTCATCGCGCGAGGCAATGACCGAAGTCGCCACGCCCGAGCGCTCGGCAACCAGGCGGATGAGCGCGTACATCAGGTCCGTCACGCTCTCCAACTCCGGCGAAATCTGACGGTGCCCGCGCACCATGAGCGGCAGGCGATCGTGCGGGCAGCTCGCGCCGCGCTTGATGGCCATGAGCGCACCGTCCACGTCGCGCTCCCCCAACTGATCGGTGCCGCGAATGCTACGGAACTCCTCAACGCGCACGGGATTGCGCTTAACGAGCGCAAGCAGCGTGTCGTCGGACATGACCCACTTGCGCGGGATGTTACGGCGTTCGGCGCGGTCCTCACGCCAGGCGGCGAGCTCACGCGCGATGCCCAACTGGTGACGGCTGCACGAATTGATGCGTTTGACCTTGCGGAACGCCTCGTGGCGATCGGCGCGATAGTGCGACTCGTCAGCCAGCGGGCGCAGCTCGTCGAGCACCCAGCCCACACGGCCCAGCTCGCGCAGGCGGCTCATCATCTCGGTATAGGCGACGATCAGGTACTTGACGTCATCGATCGCATACTCAATCTGCTTATCGGTCAGCGGGCGGCGCGACCAGTCGGTCAGCGACTCGGTCTTGGGCAGCGATACGCCGCAGAACGTCTGAACAAGCGCGCCATACGAAATCTGCTGGCGCTCGCCCAAAAAGGCGGCGGCGACCTGCGTATCGAAAATCGGTCGTGGCAGCACGCCCACGGTATGGAGCATGACCTCCATATCCTGCGAGCACGCGTGGAAGACCTTGGTCACGCTCTCGTCGGCCATAAGCTCGGCCAGCGGCGAGAGGTCGTCGATCACCAGAGGGTCGACCGCTACGCTCTCGGCAGGGGTGGCAATCTGAACCAAGCACAGGCGCGGGTGGAATGTGCGCTCGCGCAAAAACTCGGTATCGACGGCAATCGCGTCGAACTCACGGGCGCGCTGGCAAAAGTCGAGTAGAGCCTGATGTGTGGAAATGTACATATCAACCCATCGAATAAGGTTAGGCCCGAAAAACACGGGTAGGATATCGGCATTGCCTTACAACTATACTCGGTTAGTCACAGAACGGGAACGTAAGTATGCGCTGCCTTATCATCCACAACCCGGCATCGGGCCCCAGCTCAGATGAAATCTACGCATTCACGCACGCCCTCGCGCAGGGCGGCGACGAGGTCGTGATGCGTTTTATCGGCGATGGCATGGAGCCCGAGGATGCCGTGGCAGACGTGCGCGAGTTTGATCGCGTGGTCGTTTCGGGCGGCGACGGCACCGTCTCCAACGTGCTCGACCAGATGCGCGGGTGCGGTGTCCCCACGCTCGTCTTCCCCTCCGGTACGGCCTGCCTGTTCTTCAACAACATCGGCAATGCCCCTGAGGCGGCGGCGCTCGCCAAGGCCTGCCGCGCCGGTCGCACGGTCAAAGTCGACATGGGCGAGCTCTTTTGGCTCGACGAGGACGGCAACGAGAAGCGCCACGGCTTTATCATCATCGCCGGCTCGGGCTTCGACGCCGAGATCATGATGAAGGCCGCCCCCACCAAAAACGACATCGGCGAGATCGCTTACTTCCTCTCCGCGCTCGCCACGCCCAATCCCACGGTGGCGCACTTTACGATTGAGCACGACGGCATTGTCGAGGAGCTCGACGGCATCTGCTGCATGGCCGGCAACACCTCGGTCATCCAAAACGACATCAACCTGTTCCCCGACTGCCGTATGAACGATGGTATGGTCGACATTGCGGTCATCGAACCCGTAAAAACTGTGCAGCTTCTACCGACTGTGATCACCGCCGCACTCGACCCCGCCGGCAAGGTACTCGGCCGCCCGCAGTTCAAGATCATCCAGACCAAGGAAGCCAAGATCACCTGCACCCCGTCGCTGGGCATGCAGTTCGATGGCGAGATTATCTCCAGCAATTCGGGCGTCTTTGGAGCCCGCGCGCTTCCGCAATGCCTCGACCTCATCGTCGACGAATTCTCCCCGCTCGGAAAATAGGAGGACCCTATGAACGACAATCCCCTGCTCGGCTTTATCATCATCGTTTTGGCCATGCTCGTCGGCTATGCGATCAACGTGATCCACCGCCGGAAGAAGTAATTCCACATTGGTATGATATTCATCCAATTATCGTCTCCCCTGCTGTTTATGCATTTGCCAAACAGCGGGGGATTTTCTTTGCGCCCCGTGCAAGGCGCTTTATTCAGGTAATGTAATTGCAGGACGTCTTTATTAAAGTAAAGCTACAAACCGAGTATAATTAACCATTCATCGCATATTTCATTACGCTTATCGAGTAAGTTTCTTTCATAGATGAATATTGTTTCCAGTTCGTTACGCTAATGGGGTGTCTTTATTGGCTGAAGCTCTCTGGCAACGGAGAGCTTTCGCACGCTGGGAGGGAAAATGAGGAAAACTCACCCCGTCAACGCGCTCAAAAAGCTTGGCATAGGCCTCGCCTTTGGAGCTGCAACCATCATGTCCATGCCGACGTCTGCGCTCGCCTGCACGCAGATCTACATGGGCGGCAAGCTCACGGCGGACGGCAACACGTACTACGGCCGCGCCGAGGACTTTGGCAAGCGCTATCTTAAGCACTACGGCATCGAACCTGCCCACGAACCTGGCTTTAAGTACAGCTCGATTGAATCTGCTTTTGAATACACTTCGAACAAGCCTACCTATCGCTACAGCTATGTACGCGACCACCCCTCCAACTGGATGGGTCGCACCGACGCCTACTCCGAGGCCGGCATCAACGAGAAGGGCGTCTCCTGCTCCGCCACGCTAAGCACCTCCTATAACGAGGAGGCCGCTGCAGCAGACCTCATCGATGAGGAAGTGGGTCTGGGCGAGTACAGTTACGGCAGCATCATCCTGGGCGAGAGCGCCACGGCCCGCGAGGGCGTCGAGCTTCTCGGCAGCCTGATCGATGATCAAGGCGTCTGCACCAACGACCAGATCATCATCGCCGACAACAACGAGACCTGGCTGTTCGCCACACTTTCCGCCCATCAGTGGATCGCCATGAAGCTCGCTGACGACGTCGCGTCGCTCAACCCTAATATCGGGAGCCTCAACTACGATGTCGACCTCAATGACACCGAGAATTGCCTCCACTCTGAAAAGATCCAATCCATGCCCGAAGAAGACGATATGAGAAAGCCATTTGGGTCGCCTCCCCCGCGGCGCAGCTTCTTTCC
>CABUQG010000021.1 GCA_902493535.1 uncultured Collinsella sp.
TGCGGGGCAGCAAACTGCTGCTGGCCGGCGCGCGGGGCGCTGGCGGCACGGCTTGCGGCCGAGTTGTTCTGTCCCAGGCCGTTTTGGTAGGCGCGCTCTTCCTCGTACAGGCGGCCGAGCGTGGGCGCATCGACGTTCTCGGCAAAGACCGAGAACTTGCCGGCGCGCAGCTGCGGATCGATCATAAAGCGCACGAGGGGCTCGCCGACAAAGACATAGCGGCGCTTTTCGGCCTGCGCCTTCACAAACTCGCGGACCTCGCGCGAAAGCTCGGGGTAGAACGGGGCGAGCATGGGATCGTCGTCGGCGGCGATAAGGATGGTATAGAGTGCCGGCGCCGTGTTGACGCCGTTGATCACCAGAGTCTGATCCTCCATGTCGCGAGCGGCCTGCTTGGCAAGCTTCTTAAAGGAGAACGGGGCACGGGTGGCACCGAAGATGCCGGCCACGTGGTCCTCGAAGATGTTCAGGAAGTTCACGAAAGATCACTCTCCGTATAGGTTCTTTGGTATCCGAGCAAATATAGGCATATCCCAACGATTATAGAGGATAGGGTTCCCGCAACCGCCGCCTTGGCGACGACCGCGGCTGCAAGGCTGGCAATTTCCATATGGTGTGCAAGACAGGACGCCGCTGCGCAGCCGATGCCGGTGACAGCGATGGCGGCGATTGCGGCAAGGTTTGAGCCCTGATCGGCACGCTTGGCATGGGCATTGAGCAGCGCGGATGACGCTGCGGCAGTTGCCGCGACTAGCCCAAAGGCAGCCCAAAGGAGCGGGTCTCCCAGCGCTGCGGCAACGTTACCGAGCCCCAGCACGCCTCCGGCTGAAAGCGCGACCGTGGCCAGACGGGCAAAAAGCGCGCCCATGCCCGTTGCCGCGGCGGCGCTTGCCGGGCCGAGCCAAAATGACGCGACGCCGGCGGCGACCCCAGCTGCCAGGAAGGTATTGCCGGTCAGACAGCCAAGCGCGAGTGCACAGGTGAGCGCGGCGCTCGCGGCAGCCTCGGTGCGACCCCAGGCGATCCACCAACCGGACATGGCAGCGGCAAAGATCACCGCGACCGGCAGCATCGACAGGATGCCCTGCGCCTGCATGGTGGCGTTGGCCATGAGCACCAAAAAGCCCACAGCCGAGATGGCCGAGCCAATCTGGGGGGCCAGGCCAGCCGCCGCTCCGATCGCGATGGCCGCAATGACCAAGCCGGGAAGCGCCGCGACCCCGGCCGTTTGCATCAGCAAAAAGCTAAAGGTGCCGCACGTTAGCGCCGAGATAGCGCGCATGGTGTAGTCGCGCGCATGGCTCCAGCGCGTGCCCGCCCAGCCAAGTGCGGGGTCGACCTCGATGGCTTCGTCCTCGTAGTGCGACGGCTCGATATCGTCGAGCTCCTGCTCGTCATCCGAAAGCTCGCCAACCATTTGTTCCAGGCTGCGACGGCCCTCGCGTACGCTGCCCAGACCGGCAAGGAGCTGGTCGCAAAATGCCTCGATGCTGCTGGGGCGGTCCTGCGGCATGGGGGAGAGCGCGCTCATGAGCGCGGCCTCGGCTCCCGGGGGAAAGTGTGGTATCAGCTCGCTGGGATAGGTGGCGCCGCCGATGATGCGGTCGAGCGAGTCGGCGGGCGTGGCCGCCATAAAGGGAGCGCTGCCGCACAAGCCCTCATAGATTACACAGGCGAGGGCAAAGACATCGGCGCGCTCATCGACCGTGCCGGTCTCGATATCGAGCTGCTCGGGCGGCATGTAGCCGATGGTGCCGCCGCGCGAGCCGCCAAAGCCACCGGCGGACGACAGTCGCGCCATGCCAAAGTCGGTGAGCTTTACATTGCCCGAGTGGTCGATGAGCACGTTGGCGGGCTTAATGTCCAGGTGGAGTACGCCATTACTATGGGCGAAGGTGAGCGCCTGGCCTAGGGCATCGGCAATGGCCGCGGCCTCGTCAAAGGTAAGTGAGTGACCGTCCACGCGGTGCAAAAACTCGGCCAGCGACATGCCATCGACATATTCCATAACCAGGTAGGCATAGGCTGTGTCGTGCGTAAAGTCGATGACCTGCACGATGTTGGGATGTTGAAGCATGGCGGCAGTGTGCGCCTCGCGCAGGACATCCATGATGTCGCTGGCGGGCATGCCGACACCGTTAATAAGGGGGATGCGCTTAATGGCGACGCGGCGGCGCAGGTGCGTGTCGCGGCAGATCTCGATGGAGCCAAAACCGCCGGTCGCAAGTGTCTCGAGCGGCTGGTACCGCTTGAGCAGCTCGCGAGAGCTGGTGCCCTCCAAAGGAACGTCCGGCGAGAACCGGGCGGTATGTTGCGAGAAAAGCGGCATGGCCAACCCTCGTGCGTTTAAAGTTCGTTTGCGAGCGGCGGGCGCGGGGCCGAGCCGTTCGCGGTGGCATAGATGCTGCTAGTGTAGCACGCGCAGATGGGCGACATTCAATTTAAGCTCCGTCTGGGGTCTGGACCTTGCGTCCGGCCTAGCGCTTCTTCTTGTTCTTCTTCTGCTTGCGCTGCTTGCCCTTGGCCTCCTGGGGCTTGTCGCCCTGCTTGGCCTCGGCGGCGGCCTTCTCGGCCTTCATTTTCTTCTTCTTGGTCTCGATGCGGAGTTTTTTGTTGATGCGCGCCTTAAGGAAGGGACCGAACTGCTCGGCATCGCCGCGGACAAAGGTGTCCTTAGGGATCGTCACGCCCTGGTCGGCGAACATGGCCACAAAGATGCGCTCGCCGTCGAGCACGTGGTCGAGCTTTTCAAACGGGAAGAACTGCGACTTGCCGCTCTTGCCCCATACCATCAGGCCGTCCTCGTTGGCGGCGACGCGGCGATAGCGGCCACCCATGGACTCGTCGGCCTCAACGGCGTCGATAAAGTCGCGGGCGAGGGTGTGGTGCAGGTTTTTGCTCCACCAGGCCAAAAAGGCGCCGAACACGATCAGGACGACGCCAAACTTGATCCAGTTGCCGCCGGCCACCAGCATGCCGATGCCGATGAGCGCGGCAATTGCCGCGGCGACATACAGCGAGCCGCGACGCCTGGGCGAGGCGACCAGGCGGGCGAAGTCGGTGACCAGGTCGTTTTCGTACTGGTACTCGTTGAGGTACAGGATGCCGTCGTCGGCTGCGGCCTGCTCCTCGAGCGCGACCTCGACCTGGTCGGCTGCTTCGGAGGGGACGAGGTTGCTCTCTGCGTCTGCCATGCTCTTTGGACTCCTATCGCGGCGGGCTCGCCGTACGGGTATTATGGAATGCAGTATGCCGTGCGACCGCATGGCCGCCGCGGCAACAAGACTCAGTATACCCGGGGGAGCACCCATGGAATCGTTGTACCGAAAGTATCGCCCGCTCACCTTCGACTCCGTGGTGGGCCAGCAGCATATCGTCTCGACGCTCGAGCACGCCATCACCGAGGGGCGCCTGTCCCACGCCTACCTGTTCTGCGGACCGCGCGGCACGGGCAAGACCACCATGGCGCGCATCCTGGCCAAGGCGCTGCTGTGCCGCAATGCGGAGGCGGCGCGCGCCGAGGGTGCAAGCGGCTGCATGCCCGACGGTACTTGCGAGGAGTGCGAGCTCATTGCCGAGGGTAACCACCCCGATGTCTACGAGCTCGATGCCGCCTCCCGCACGGGCGTGGACAATGTGCGCGAGGAAATCATCAACTCCGTCAACTTTGCCCCGGTGCGCGGCAAGTACAAGATTTATATCATCGACGAGGTCCACATGCTCACAACGGCGGCGTTTAACGCGCTGCTCAAGACGCTCGAGGAGCCGCCGGCACACGTGATCTTTGTGCTGTGCACCACCGACCCGCAAAAGATTCTGGAGACCATTCTCTCACGCTGCCAGCGCTTCGATTTCCACCGCATCGGCAACGAGGATATCGAGCATCGCCTGTCTTACGTGTGCGAGCAGGAGGGCTTCGATTACGACGACGAGGCACTCGCCATTGTGGCGCGCCATGCCAAGGGCGGTATGCGCGACGCGCTTTCCACGCTGGAGCAGCTGAGCGTCTTTGGCAACGGTTCTGTGCATGCGGACGACGCCCGCTCGCTTTTGGGCGAGGTTTCGGACCAGATTCTGGGCGAGTTTTCCCGCGCCATTGCCGATCGCGATGTTGCCGAGCTCTATGGACTGATCCGTGCGCAGGTCGAGGAGGGCAATGACCTGCTGGAGCTGACGCGCGACCTGGTGGCGCATGTGCGTGACGTGTACGTTGCCTGCGTTGCCGGTGCCCGTGCCGAGCTGTTTGAGGGCGGCTCCGAGCAGGCCGAGGCGCTTGCTGCCGAGGCCGCTGCCTTTGGCGAGCATCCTGCCGACCGCCTGGCCCGCGTGCTGACGGTGCTCGACGATGCCGCACTGGAGATGAGGGGCGCGAGCGACGTGCGCCTGGTGCTCGAGATTGCCTGCACGCGTCTGGCGCGTCCCGAGGCTGATTTAACGATTGAGGCATTGGCCGAGCGCGTGGCACGTCTGGAGGCCATAGTTGCCAACGGCGCCGTGCCGGCGAGCGTGGCTGCTGCTCAGGCCGCCGCGCCTGTAGCATCCGTACCCGCTGCTGCCCAACAGCCGACGCTCATTTCGGGCGCCCGTGCTGCCGCTCCGGCGGCATCCGCTGCCCCTGCTGCTACGTCCGCGCGCCAGGGTGGCATGCCTTGGGACCGCGGAGCTGCTGTTCCGACTGCCCAGCCTGCGCCCCGTTCTGCGTCCGTGTCAGCCTCCAAGCCTGCAGCGCCTGCGCCTCAGCCCGTTGCGGCCCCCGCGCCTGCCACCGCTCCGGCACCTAAGCCCCAGTCCAACAATGCCGCCCAGGTTGCCGCCGCCGGTGCTGCCGAGACGCCCGCGGTCGAGGATGCCGGAGAGCTGCAGCGCAAATGGGCCGAGGTTGTCGAGCGTGTCAAGGCGCGTCAGGCTTCCTACGCAGGGCTTTTGCTCAACGCCCGCGCCACGGCCGACGACGGCTCCAAGCTCACGGTCTCGTTCCCCGCGGGTTCGACTTTTGCCATTAAGATGCTCGGTCGCGCCGATACGCAGTCGGTGGTCCTGCCGACGGTCTGCGCGGTTTTCGGTCGTCGCACCGTCGACTATGTCCTGGATGGGGGTGGCACGCCGGCTCCTCAACATGAGGAGCATTCTCCATCTGCACGGGCTGCGGCATCTGCGGACCCGCAACCCGTGTTCTCGGCGGCCCCTGCATCCTCGAGCGCCAGCGCGTCGCAGCAGCAAACGGCACCGGTAGCGGCATCGACCCCGTCGGCGCCTAAGCCCGCGGCGCCCAAACCGGCTGCTTCGACACCCGCGCCCAAGCCCGTCTCGCCCGCGCCCAAGTCGTCTGACCTGGGCAAAGCCCCCTGGCTACGCTCCGACAACCCCGCCGGCGCTCCTGCCACGGGTAAGCTCCCGACCGAGCCCGCACCTCGTGCGCCCGAGCGCTCGGCTGCCCCCAAGGCTCAGCCTGTCGCGCAGTCCGCGCCGTGGGAATCCGAGCAGGTGCCCTACGACGACGCTATGGTCGGCGGCTTCGCTGTCGATGCGAGCGGGGACGATCTGCCTCCGTTCGACGTGCCGGGTGCGGCGTCCGCGCCCAAGTCCGCTGCAACTGCCCCCAAAGAGGAGGGCGCTCCTGCAGCTCCCTGGGAGTCCAACCCCGGTGCGGGCAGCCCCTTCGGCCATCAGGGTGCAGCCCCGAGCATCCCGCAGACCGAGGACGAGGCCAAAGCCCTCATCCGCAGCGTCTTCGGCCAGTCCACCATCTTCAAGCCGGTGGAGTAGCTGTACGGGCGGGTATACTGCTCAAGAAGAGAACCCCTTGCCCGGGCGCATCTGTGTTTCGGACATGTGTAGTGTGGTGCCGCGTATCTCGCATTCGAGCAGGCAGGTACGCGACGGTCGGCCTAGGATGCTGAGGTCGATACGATACGCCGCATAGCTGTCCGTGTACTCGACTTGCTCGGCGTTGAGGGTTGCTCCGATTGTCAAGAAAGCGCCTGGTTCGGCATCGACAATCTTGGAGTCCTTTATCTTGACCTTGAACTCTTGGTAGAGGGACGGGCTGTTGTAGTAAACGGTTCGGGTTCCGTCGGTGCACTCATCGGTCGTCTCCCATTTGACGACGGGCTGGTCCGAGCTGGCTATCAGCAGCTCTGCTCCAAAGGCTATAGCATGGGTGATGACAACCAGCAATGTCCAGCCGACAAAGAGATAGAGAACCAAATACGCAACGGGGTGTTTTGAGCGGATGTTTTGGAGCACGTCGGGGGCATTCATGGGGTACCTCCAAATTGCTATCTATAGCAATCAAATTATACCCCACCGCCATGTGCGCCGCCTCGAGTAGTGGCTCGGCATTTAGCCATTTAGTGGTACGCAGAAAATGTCGGATTCCGGCTCTACAAGATTTAGCTTTCAATATTATGCAGATGCAAATTATTCAACTTCGCATAATTTTTGGGTGCGGCTTGCACTCCAGGACATGTATATCGACTGAGGGAACACGTCCGCCCCGCTTGCTTGCCCCGCGCCGTGGTACGATTTTTGAGTTTGAAAGTCCCGCCGTGCTCCGGCTGCCCTTGCAGCTTGTCGCGCGGCCGCACGTAAAGGAGCCATCATGGCCGGTATGAACATGCAGCAGATGATGAAGCAGGCTCGCAAGATGCAGGAGCAGCTTGCCGCCGCGCAGGAGAACCTCAAGTCCCAGACCGTCGACGCCTCTGCCGGCGGCGGCATGGTCAAGGTGACCGTTAACGGCGAGATGGAGCTCGTCAACCTCACCATCGATCCCGATGCCCTCGATCCCGAGGACGTCGATATGCTGCAGGATATGATCATGGCTGCCGTCAACGAGGCCGTCCGCGGCGTCAACGAGCTCGCCAACAAGCAGATGGGCGCCATCACCGGCGGCCTCAACATCCCGGGTATGCCGTTCTAAGACACGCATATATATGAGTGCGAATCACAGTCTGCAAAAACTGCTCGATGAGCTGGGCCGCCTGCCGGGCATTGGTCCCAAGTCGGCCCAGCGCATCGCCTATTACCTGTTGGAGGCCGACGCCGAGGAGGCGCGCCGCCTGGCCGAGGCCATCCTGGAGGTCAAGCAGGAGGTCCACTTTTGCAGCCGTTGCTTTAACTACGCCACGGCCGACGAGTGCTCCATCTGCCAGGACCCGATGCGCGATACCACTCGCATTTGCGTGGTGGGCGAGCCGCGCGACGTCCAGGCAATCGAGCGCACGGGCAGCTACCATGGCCTGTACCATGTGCTGGGCGGCGTGATCAGCCCCATGGACAAGATTGGTCCCGAGCAGTTGCACATCCGCGAGTTGCTGGCGCGTCTGGGCCACGAGGATATCCATGAGGTCATCATCGCCACCAACCCCAATATTGAGGGCGAGACCACGGCGAGCTACCTGGCCCGCACTATCAAGCCGCTGGGCGTCGAGGTGTCGCGTCTGGCAAGCGGCCTGCCCGTGGGCGGCGACCTGGAGTATGCCGACGAGCTTACGCTTGGCCGCGCCATCGAGGCCCGTCGCACGATTTAGGTGGCGAGCCTGCTCCTGCCGTATGTTTTCCTCGCGACGCACGGGGTAGTCATAATTTCCCCGTGAGACTGTGAGTTTGTTGTGCAACAAAGATGCTTCGTATCCGCTTATCGCATGGATGCTTCCGCTCGCATCCTTAATTTGCCCATTCGTTGCGCAACCTTTTGGGTTCGCTGATACACTCAAATATGGATTTGAATGAATGCGCCGCTTCTGAGCGGCGTGTTTTTCTTGGAGGAGAACGCATGCGGCCCGGTGGCACTCAGACAAAGCGCGGCGCCGCGGTGCGCATGCGACGCCGACTGGGCTTGGCGCCGCGGGCGTACGCACTGCTGTCCTGCTCGCTGGTGCTGGTCATAGCTGGCGTTTCTGCCTATGGCATGACCGTGCCGTCCATGATGCAGGCGCATACCGCACGCGAACCGCACGTGGGGCATGAGGTCAAAAGTGATCTGGGTACCACGACTGGATATGCTTGGGCAAGTGTGGTCGCGCATATTGTGTTTGGCACCGACGATGCGGACGGCGCCGAGGCCCCGGACAACGAAGTCACGCTTGCCAATGGCAAAACCATCGTGCTCACCAACACCAAGATCATCGATCGGTTGTCCAACAATAGCGTGGCGGCAACGGTGAATAAAGTCGAGCAGCAGAAGGAGCAGGACGCCCAGCAGTCCGGAAAGCCCGGTAGCTCGGATACTTCTGGCTCCGGCTCGGATTCATCGAGTTCGGGCGGCGGCTCTGGGTCGGGTTCCTCTACCGGAGGGTCTGGAAACGGCGGCTCGACGGGCGGCAACACTGACAACGATGCAAACTCCGGTGGCCTTTCCGCTGCTGAGGAAGAGAGCATTCACAGTTGGCTTGTGACCAAGTACAACATGCTCGACGGCTATGTTTCTCGTGCCAATGACGTGGTCTCGACCTATAACTCTACGGGAGATCCCAGGCCGTGCGACAGCCTGGTCGGGGAGATGTTTGTCATTCGAGCCGAGTTCGGTCGTCAGACATTCTCGCCCCGGTCTAAGTGGTATCAGCAGTATGCCAATCTGTGGGGCTGTTATACCAACCTATGTCAATGGGTCGGCCATTACGGCGATGATGACGTCGCACTCGGTAACTTCAACAATAACGTGGCGGCGCTTGCCCTATGATGACCGATCTTGCATCCACCACACCACAATCGCTCGGTCGCGATCCCATGGTCGGCCTGCGCCTGGCGCGTGTCGACGGGTTTGAGCCGGCCATTGCGCTCGGTCAGGACGAACTGCCTGCCTATCTGCGTCGTTTTACGATGCTGTTTGCCGACGATGCCACCATGCGCCGTGGCGGTATCGGCCGCGTGACGCGTGCCGTCAACGCCCAAGGCGAGGCCGTGGCACTCAAGCAGCTCATCTTGCCGACGCGCGATGAGTTTGACGACGATGCCGCTCACGAGGCGCTGGTCGCCAAGTTCAAGGCGGCGTTTCGCGAGGAATACGAATGCCATCGCGCCCTTTCGGGCCTTAAGGGCTTTCCCCGCCTCTATGGCTGGGGCGAGGTCGACGGTGTGCCTGCAATTATCATGGAATGGGTCGAGGGCGAGACGCTTGCCCGCTTGCGTTCGCGACTCGCCGTGGACGATGCCGGACGCCTGTCGCCGCTTGTGGCGGCGCGTCTGGGTCGCGACCTGTTCGATCTGCTCTGCCGTATGAGCCTGGTGGGCGAGGGCTTTGTCCATCGCGATATCTCGCCCGCTAATATTATGGTGCGTACGGCGCGCCTGCCGCTTGACCGACAGCTTGCCGAGGGCACCTTTGACCTGTGCCTGATCGACTTTGGCTCGTCGCTGGCGCTCGAGCCTGCGTCGGCCGTGGCCGGTGCCGGCGGCAAGGCGTCGTTTACGGAGCGTTATGCCACGCTGCGTCGCGCGACGGTTGCCTATGCCCCGCCCGAGATGCTCACCGACGATATTCCCGACCTGCGCGCTTTGCGTATGTCGCCGGCGATCGACGTCTATGCCGCGGCAAGCACGGTTTACGAGCTCATTGCCGGCGTCGCGCCATACGAAGCCGCGCCGGGCACTTCGGGCACCTCGGGTTCGCGCAAAAAGACGCGCGACATCGCCAGCCCCTATCGTCTCAAGATGGACACGCGGCCCGACTATCCCATTGGTGTCCATGCGCCCGGTTGTGATTTGACTCAGCTGCTTCGTCGTGAGCCCGATGTGGCGCTCGCCGCGGCCGAGCAGGCCCAGCAGCTAGGGCTTGAGCCGGATTCCGAAGAGCTACGCGATGCGCTGGCGTTTGTCGATGCCCAGCTGTTCGACGTGGTGATGGCCTGTCTGTCCAGCCATCAAAAAGATCGTCCCGAGCCGGCGGCGGTCGAGGCGGCGCTCTCGGCGTTTTGTGACCACTATGCGCAAAATGTCGGTCGTTCGCTCCGCGGCGAGCCGCTCACGCCGTGCCCCATGGATGCGTCTGGCCGCGCGGTTCATCGCGCGCTGATGGTCGGCGCGACGGTCGTCTGTGGCGTGGTTTGGGCTGTGGTCGTGGTTTCGGCCGCGCTGCTGGCGTCGGGCGCTCGCGTGACGGCGACTTTGGGATCGCTCGTGTGGTCTGGGTCGCTACCGGGTATTATTGCCGCACTGGCGTTGGCGCTGCCAGGCATAGCCGGCGTTGCCGCGGGGGCACTTGCGCGCGATCGGCGCTCGGGCTTCCTGCAGGGTGTGCTTGCGCTTTCTGCCTGCGAGGTTCCGGTGCTGGTTGTGGCTGCATGTAGCGTATTTTCCCAACGCGCCGTGATGGGCGGCCTTGTTGCCGCTCTGGTTGCAACCTATACGCTTACGTGGTTTTTGCTTGCGATGGGCTTTGCCTTTGAACTTCCCGTTTCGGCACCGCGACGCACAAAAGCCCAGATGGCGACTCCGCTTGCCGGTGGAGCCGCAGCTGCCCGTACTTTTGGCGGACCTGTCGAAGTATCGTCCGATTCTATTTCTACGACCAAGGAGGCCTAGGTCATGGCATCTCAAGTTGAGCTCACCCCATGCGGGGCCATGTTTGACATCTTTAAGCGCGCGGCGCATCTGAGCCATATCGAGCTGTGCGGCTTGGTGCTTTCGTCCCGTCCGCTCGCCGACGGCCGCAGCCCGCAGAGCCGAGCCGCCGATCGCTCTTGGGTTTCCCGCTTTATCGTTCGCGCGCCGGTCGGCACGCTTCAGCAGCGCTACTTTGCCGAATACGGTACCTCGGCTGCGCGTATTATGTCGCAACTGGCCCTGCGCCAGCGCAATCCCATGGACTCCGCGGCTGTGATCAATATGGTGTGCGGTCCTGCAGGTGAACCGATGGTACGCGCGCTCGAAGAGTGCCACCAGGACACGAATCTCTATCGCAACGCGCTCGATCGCCTGTCCCAGGCGGCGGAACTCATGCCCGCCGAGCGCGCCGAGGCCGTGCTGGTGCTGTTTGTCGCCGTCGGTTGTTCGGCGGATGTGCGGTCCTCGGTGAACTATGCCATCGACTACGCACACGCGACCTGTGGCGGAGGCACATCCACGCCGCGTTCGCTTGGCATGTCGCTGACTGCGGGCGAACGCGAACCCGCCCCGGCGCACCCCTTGGGCTTGCTGCGCGTGCAAAACAGTTTTGTCGTGAGCGCCCCGCGCTGGATTCAGCCGAGTGAGCAGGGTGTTGAGATTGGCGCGCTGGCCACTGGTGAGGGCGATATTACCGACGTCGGCGACGATGTCTCGGCCCGCCATGCCCATATCTGGTGCGATGCTCAAAATATCTGGCACGTCGAGGACTTGTCGTCCACCAACGGAACCGTGGTGGTAAACGGGGCCACGCGCGTCTGCATTCAGGTCGAGCCCGGCCGTTCCGCCCAACTCAATCCCGGCGACGAGCTCAAGCTCGGCGAATCCACTACCTACGCCATCCTCTTCGGTGCCCTCTAGCCGGCAGTTAGGGACGTTCCTTTTCTGCCGGCACTTGGGGACACTCCTTGGCGCGCCAGGGCCGGCCGCTCGGGACGAGGGGCCATTTCGCCCCTTGGCGGTCAGTCGGGGTAAACCTTTACCGCCCGCCTATATTTGCCGAAATTACACTTGACGGCGGGGTACAATAAACCCGCATGCGGATTTCCGTTGCGGGCGCTTCCCATCGCCGGGGCGTGCCCGGGAGCATCCGGCATGCGGCCTTTGCGGCGCTCGGTCATGTGCAAGACGGGCGGTCGGGTCTGTGGGGCGCATCAGCTGGCCCTCGCCTCGGCATGTCTTCTCTCCACGCCACGTACCTGCTGCTGAGCCTGCCTGCCAGATGATTGGAAGCAACAGCGTAAATCCCATCACGCCAACATCCCGGCGATCGCCGGGGCCTGTATACCTATATGAGAGGAGAGGGGTATATGGCGCGTAAGTTTAAGTCTATGGACGGCAACGAGGCGGCCGCATATGTTTCGTATGCGTACACCGAGGTAGCGGGAATCTATCCCATTACGCCGTCCAGCCCGATGGCCGACCATGTCGACCAGTGGGCGGCCCAGGGTCGCAAGAACATCTTCGGCACCCCGGTCAAGGTCGTCGAGATGGAGTCCGAGGCAGGTGCAGCCGGTACCGTTCACGGTTCGCTGGGTGCCGGTGCTCTGACCACCACCTACACGGCTTCTCAGGGCCTGCTCCTGATGATCCCGAACATGTACAAGATCGCGGGCGAGCAGCTCCCGGGCGTCTTCCACGTCTCCGCGCGTTGCGTCGCTTCCCACGCCCTGAACATTTTTGGCGATCACTCCGACGTCATGGCCTGTCGTCAGACCGGCTTCGCCATGCTCGCCGAGGGCAACGTCCAGGAGGTCATGGACCTCTCGCCGGTGGCTCACCTTGCCGCCATCGAGGGTAAGACCCCGTTCCTTAACTTCTTCGACGGCTTCCGCACCAGCCACGAGATCCAGAAGGTCGCCATGTGGGACTACAAGGATCTGGCCGAGATGTGCGACATGGACGCCGTCCAGGCTTTCCGCGACCACGCGCTCAACCCTGAGCACCCGCACACCCGCGGCAGCCACGAGAACGGCGATATCTTCTTCCAGAACCGCGAGGCCTGCAACAAGGTCTACGACGAGCTCCCTGCCGTCGTCGAGGGCTACATGAAGAAGATCAACGAGAAGCTCGGCACCGATTACGGCCTGTTCAACTACTACGGCGCTCCCGATGCCGACCGCGTCGTCGTGTGCATGGGCTCCTTCTGCGACGTGCTCGAGGAAGTCATCGACTACCTCAACGCTCACGGCGAGAAGGTCGGCCTGGTCAAAGTTCGCCTGTTCCGTCCGTTCTCCATCAAGCACTTTGTCGACGTTCTCCCCGAGACCGTCCAGAAGATCGCCGTCATGGACCGTACCAAGGAGCCGGGTTCCATCGGCGAGCCGCTCTACCAGGACGTCGTCTCCGCTCTCTACGAGGCCGGCAAGACGGGCATCAAGGTCGTCGGCGGCCGTTATGGCCTGGGCAGCAAGGACACGCCTCCCGCGTCCGCGTTCGCTGTCTTCGAGGAGCTCAAGAAGGACGAGCCCAAGCGCGAGTTTACCATCGGCATTGTCGATGACGTGACCAACCTGAGCCTGCCCGAGGCCGAGGATGCGCCCAACACCGCAGCCCCCGGCACCATCGAGTGCAAGTTCTGGGGTCTGGGTGGCGACGGTACCGTCGGCGCCAACAAGAACTCGATCAAGATCATCGGCGACCACACCGACAAGTACGTCCAGGCCTACTTCCAGTACGACTCCAAGAAGACCGGCGGCGTCACCGTCTCGCACCTGCGCTTTGGTGATTCCCCGATCCGTTCGCCGTACTACGTGACCAAGGCCGACTTTGTCGCCTGCCATAACCCCAGCTACATCGTTAAGGGCTTCAAGATGGTCCGCGACGTCAAGCCGGGCGGTACCTTCCTGGTCAATTGCCAGTGGAGCGACGAGGAGTTCGCCGAGCACATGCCCGCCGTGGCCAAGCGCTACATCGCGAACAACAACGTCAACGTCTACCTGATCGACGCTATCGACCTGGCTGCCAAGGTCGGCATGGGCAAGCGCACCAACACGGTGCTCCAGTCCGCCTTCTTCGCGCTGGCCAAGGTCCTGCCCGCCGAGGACGCCCTGCAGTACATGAAGGACGCGGCTACCAAGTCCTACATGAAGAAGGGCCAGGCCATCGTCGACGCCAACCACAAGGCCATCGATGCTGGCGCTACCGCCTTCCGTAAGTTCGAGGTTCCGGCCGACTGGGCAACTGCCGAGGATGCCGCTCCCGTCGAGCTCTCCGAGGAGACCAAGTCCGCTATCGCCCAGCAGGTCAAGAACCTGCTCGAGCCCATCGATCGCATGGACGGCGACAGCCTGCCTGTTTCCGCCTTCGTCGATTGCGCCGACGGCCAGTTTGAGCTGGGCGCCTCCGCATACGAGAAGCGCGGCGTCGCCGTGGTCGTTCCCCACTGGGATGAGACCAAGTGCATCCAGTGCAACCAGTGCGCCTACGTGTGCCCGCATGCCACCATCCGTCCGTTCGCGATGACCGAGGACGAGGCTGCCGCCGCGCCCGAGGCTACCCGCACGCTCGACGCCATGGGCCCCAAGGCCAAGGGCATGAAGTTCACCATGGCTGTGTCCCCGCTCGACTGCATGGGCTGCACCAACTGCGTCAAGGTTTGCCCCAAGGGCGCCCTCGAGATGGTTCCCACCGAGCAGGAGATGGACCAGCAGCCTGTTTGGGACTACATGGTCGAGAACGTCTCCGAGAAGAAGGAGCTCATCGCGGCCAACGTCAAGGGCAGCCAGTTTAAGCAGCCCTACCTGGAGTTCTCTGGCTCCTGCGCCGGCTGCGCCGAGACCGCCTATGCACGTCTGGTGACCCAGGTCGCCGGCGATCGCATGTTCATTTCCAACGCCACCGGCTGCTCCTCCATTTGGGGCAACCCCGCTGCCACCGCTCCTTACTGCAAGGACAAGGACGGTCACGGCCCGGCGTGGAACAACTCCCTGTTCGAGGACAATGCCGAGCACGGTCTGGGCATGGCCGTCGGTTACGAGGCCGTCCAGCACAAGCTGATCGCCGCTACCCAGGACATCATCGCTGCCGATGGTCCGTCCGATGAGCTCAAGGCTGCCGGCCAGGCTTGGATCGACTCCGTCAACGACGCCGAGGCCTCCAAGACCGCTGCCGCTGCCTACGTTGCCGAGCTCGAGAAGTGCGGCTGCGACGCTTCCAAGGCGATCCTCGCCGACAAGGCTTACCTCACCAAGAAGTCCTTCTGGATCTTCGGTGGCGACGGTTGGGCCTACGACATTGGCTTCGGTGGCCTGGACCACGTCCTGGCTTCCGGCCACAACGTCAACGTCTTCGTCTTCGACACCGAGGTTTACTCCAACACCGGTGGTCAGGCCTCCAAGGCCTCGAACCTGGGCCAGGTCGCTCAGTTCGCCGCTGCCGGTAAGGTGACCAAGAAGAAGTCCCTGGCCGAGATTGCCATGAGCTACGGCTACGTCTACGTGGCGCAGGTCGCCATGGGCGCCAACCCGGCTCAGACCCTCAAGGCCATTCACGAGGCCGAGGCCTACGACGGCCCGTCCCTCATCATCGGCTACAGCCCCTGCGAGATGCACTCCATCAAGAAGGGCGGCATGCAGAACTGCCAGGCCGAGATGAAGAAGGCTGTCGAGTGCGGTTACTGGAACCTCTTCCGCTTCAACCCCGAGGCTGCTGCCGGCAAGAAGTTCTCGCTCGATTCCAAGGAGCCCGCGGGCGGTTATCAGGAGTTCCTGATGAACGAGGCCCGTTACGCTTCGCTGACGCGTTCCTTCCCCGAGCGCGCCGAGGAGCTCTTCAAGGAGAATGAGCAGGCCGCTATGGACCGCTATCAGCACCTGCTGAAGCTCAAGACGGTGTACAACGAGGCCTAGGTCTCCCACCGCAGGATCTGAGGGCTAACCTTCGCGTACGTCCTCGGACATGAAAGAACCCCCGCTGCGCACTACGTGCGGCGGGGGTTCTTTCGTTCTGCGGAGTGTCCGCGAAGGTTAGCCCTCAGATCCTGCTACGACTACGTCCTCGGATTGTGTGGGCGGATGAAGGACGTAGTTGGCCGGGTATTCCGTCCCCTTCGCTGTTTCGCGGCTTTGCCGCGAAACCTCGCGCCACTTTGGGGATGGATGGGGGACTTGGCTGTTGCCGCCTTTTCGGAGCCCTTCTTTATTCCTTATGCTGGATGAAAAGCCCCTTGTTTTTGCAGGGGTGCATACTCGACTTATAAGTGCATAGAATCTCGTATAGCGCGAGTAAGATATCGCGCTGTCCGTTTTGTGTTTAGCAGAGATGTAGTTTGCATAATCCGACATAATCCTTGCTGCATTTAAATAAAGTTGCACGTAAATGGCGTAGATATGTCTGAGCTGGTGTTCTGTACGCTGAGCGGACAAAAACGACCGTTCACCGTTCCGCTATTTTCAAAATGAATAAAATGAGCGATAAAGAGAATATAAACCTTAATAAACTCGCGTATCGCACGGACGCGGGTTATTAATGGGTTGTAGGCCTTTTACAGAAAGGATTCCAGCAATGTCTAAGCCTCTTGGCAAGCCCGATCGTATCGTCGTCGCCCTTGGCGGCAACGCCCTCGGCAACAACCCCGTTGAGCAGATCGAGGCCGTGAGCAACACCGCTCACGCTCTCCTCGGCCTGATCGAGCAGGGCAACGAGATCATCATCACCCACGGCAACGGCCCGCAGGTTGGCATGATCCAGAACGCCTTCGCCGCTGCCCACGATGCCATCGGTACCCCCGAGATGCCGCTGCCCGAGTGCGGCGCCATGTCCCAGGGCTACATCGGCTATCACCTGCAGCAGGGCATTGGCCGCGAGATGCACAAGCGCTATAAGCGTTGGCACGCCGCAACCGTCGTCACCCAGATCGAGTGCGACCCGGACGATCCCGCGTTCAAGAACCCGACCAAGCCGATTGGCCCCTTCTACACCGAGGAGCAGGCCAAGGAGTTCATGGCCGAGGATCCTTCCAAGGTCTTCGTCGAGGATTCCGGCCGCGGCTGGCGTCGCGTTGTCGCTTCCCCCGATCCCAAGAAGATCGTCGAGGCTGACTCCATCCTCAACCTGCTCGACAACGAGTTCATCGTCATCGCCTGCGGTGGCGGCGGCATCCCCGTCGTCCGCGACTACGAGAACAAGGGCTGCTACAAGGGCGTCCCCGCCGTCATTGACAAGGACCTGGGCGGCGAGCTGCTGGCCGAGGACTGCGACGCTGACGTTCTGTTCCTGCTGACCGCCGTTGAGCATGTCGCCATCAACTTTGGCAAGCCCAACCAGGAGGAGCTCGAGGACATCACCGCCGACGAGGCCGAGCGCCTGGCCGACGAGGGCCAGTTCGGCAAGGGTTCCATGGAGCCCAAGGTCCGCGCCGCCATCAAGTTCGCCCGTTCCCGCAAGGGCCGCACCTGCATCATCGGCGCTCTGGACAAGGCCGCCGAGACCATGGCCGGCCTCTCCGGTACCCGCATCCACGAGTAGTCTCTACTCTGTTGCCTCTCTCGTGGGCGCCAGGCAAAGCGCCCACAAACTAGCCTCTCTTCATGAGCCCCGCAGTCCGCTCCGACTGCGGGGCTTTTGTTTCAACCCGGCACTTAGGGACGTTCCTTTCCTGCCGGCAGCCTAGGGCTGGTCATTGGGGACAGACTTAAATGCGTGGCACCGATCAACTGCGGAAAGCGCATCCCACAATGAGTGTCCAAAGCGGGGCACAGTTTCCCAGGTACTCATTTAAGTCTGTCCCCAATGAGTGCCCAATGACTAGTAGTAGGCCCACATGGCTTCGACTTCGTTGAGGACCTCTACGACGCCCCAGCGGCGGGCGCTGCGGCTGGCCGAGTTGGGGTCGTAGACGCCAATCTGGTTGGCGTCGTCGATGCCGTAGAGCACGATGTAGTGGCCTACGTTGGTAAACGTACCGGGGCGCACTGCGGCGATGACGGGCGCACCCGAGCGAAGTGCTTGGGTAATCGATTCGCGATCGTTATAGAGCTGTGTTCCGTTGAGCCCCAGCTGCCACGCACCGCCTGTCATAAACGACCACTCGGTGGCACCGGTGGGGGCGTAGTTGCCGGCTTCGGCCAGTGCGCATATATCGACCGGCGTCTTATCGGTGTGGCCGGTCTTAAAGATATAGACCATGGTGAGGCAAGTGGGACCGCAAGCGTTTTCGCGAATAGTGCCGCCGGCATAGGGCAGCTCCGACCATGCGGGGTCAATTTGGTAGATGTGGGGCATGGCGCCGGCCTGCCATTGCGAGCGTGGGGTCGAGAACGCAAAGGAGTAACCGGGCGCGACGGGAGCTTTAAGCAGCTTGTCTTCGGCAGTGGGCTCAAGACCGGCTGATCCGTGGGAGATACAGGATCCCAAAAACACAAAGACGAGGCAGGCGGCGATGGAGCAAAGCGTAAGGCGTAGGCGGCGGGCCGGAAGCGCGTGGCTTGTGGCGTGCGACGCAGGGTGAGGGGCGGAATTGCCGCGATCGCGTTGAGGTCGCGAAAAGGAGCGCTTGACGTAGTAGTCGGTCTTACGGCGATCGTAGCGACGTGGCTGCGATGTGTCGGTCTGGCGTTGGCGTGTGCTCGTACTCACGCGGTCTGACTGCTGCACGGTACGGCTTTGTTGCCGCGAAGAAGCCCCGGGCTGCTCTTGGGGGCGCTGCGGGTTGTCGTTGTCGGAGGTGCTTCTGGGCGTTGGTGTGGTGCGGCCGGCAAGGCGCACGCTTTGTGGCCGTTGGTCGCCGTCATTGTATCCGTATGCCATTCGAATCACCTTGCCTCATGTGTAACTTGTCTATCCTACATAAAAAGATGCACGACACATGGGCATGTGCGCCAAAAGCCTGACAAATGGTATGAACGTTGCCGCGCCGCGCGCCAAGCGTCACGGCAACAGGTATTCAAAAGCAGACAAGATGAAAGCGTCCAAGACGAATGACGTCTCCCGCCGTTCGTCCCAAAAACGGCGCCGCTCGTTTTGCAGTTCTGCCTTCGGTCGAGCTACAAGCGGCGCTGCTGTGCCAAGGCCGTATCTTAAAGCCACGAAATAAAAGCGCGCGGCAAAACAGACCGCGCAAGGGGTGACGTCAAGGGGCGTCAAAAAGGAAAGGAGGGGAACAATGGCGGACAAGAACGCAGAAGTTGCAGTCGAGGATAACGGCGGCATGAAGAAAACGCTCTCGCTCTGGAACTTCTTCACCATCGGCTTCGGTGCCATCATCGGTACCGGTTGGGTTCTGCAGGTCGGCGACTGGATGGTCGTGGGCGGCGGTCCCGTTCCCGCTATGATCGCATTCCTCTTGGGTGCAATCTTCCTCGTGCCCGTCGGAGCTGTTTTCGGTGAGCTCACGGCTGCTATCCCCATTTCGGGTGGCATCGTCGAGTATGTCGATCGTAGCTTTGGCCGTACGCTGAGCTACATCACCGGATGGCTTTTGGCCCTGGGCAACGGCATCCTGTGCCCGTGGGAGGCCATCGCCATCTCGACCCTCGTGTCCGAGATGTTCGGTAGCCTGCCCGGTCTTGAGTGGCTGCGCGCCGTCAAGCTCTACACCATCCTGGGCGCCGACGTTTACCTGTTCCCGACGCTGATCGCGCTCGGCTTTGCAGTCTACGTCATCTTCCTCAATTTCCGCGGTGCCAGCTCGGCCGCCAAGCTCCAGGCCTTCCTGACCAAGGCCCTGCTCTGCGGCATGCTGCTCGCCATGGGCGTCTCGCTGTTCACCGGCTCGCCGGACAACGCCATGCCCGTGTTCTCCCAGGTCACCGGCGCTGGCGGCGGCAAGGCCGCTACCGAGAGCACCAGCCTGTTCGCCGGCATCGTGTCAGTCCTGGTTCTGACTCCGTTCTTCTACGCCGGCTTCGACACCATTCCTCAGCAGGCTGAGGAAGCAGCCGAGGGCCTCAACTGGAACAAGTTCGGCAAGATCATCTCCCTGGCACTGCTGGCCGCCGGCGGCTTCTACATGGTCTGTATCTACTCGTTCGGCACCATCCTCGACTGGCATGAGTTCGTTAAGAGCCCGGTTCCCGCGCTCGCCTGCCTCAAGGGCATCAATATGCTCCTGTACCTGGCCATGCTCGTCATCGCAACGCTTGGACCCATGGGCCCGATGAACTCCTTCTACGGCGCCACAAGCCGCATCATGCTCGCCATGGGCCGCAAGGGCCAGCTGCCCGAGCAGTTCGCCGAGGTCGACCCCAAGTCCGGCGCTCCCAAGCTCGCCTGCGTCGTTCTGGGCGTCATCACCGTCGTCGGTCCGTTCCTGGGCAAGAACATGCTCATCCCCCTGACCAACGTGTCGGCTCTCGCCTTCATCTTCTCCTGCGGCATGGTCGCCCTCGCTTGCCTGCGCATGCGCTTCACCGAGCCCGACCTGCCTCGTCCCTACGAGGTGCCCGGCGGCAAGTTTGGCATCGGCCTCGCTATCGCTGCCTGCGCCATCATCATCGGCCTGCTCGTGATTCCGTTCTCTCCCGCTTCCCTCAACATGGTGGAGTGGAGCATCGTGATCGGCTGGTTGGCTATTGGCCTGGCCCTCATGGCTTTCACCAATTCCCGCAAAAAGTAACGCCTAGCCGGGGCGGATCAGGTGCGCGGGCCCCTCTCTTCCGCGCACCGAACCCGGCACCACTTGGGTAGCTTTGTGAGGCCTTAACCCAACACGGTCTCGCCCACTATATGGATCCATAAGGAGGAACCATGTCCACTAAGTATGCAATCGTTGGCGGCAAGCTCATCGACGGTACCGGTGCCGAGCCGGTCGAGAACTCCCTCGTTCTCGTCGACGACAACGGCAAGATCGAGTACGCCGGCGCCATGCAGGACCTTCCCGAGGGCGTTGAGGTCATCGACGCCGCCGGCAAGACCGTCCTTCCCGGCCTGATCGACACCCACCTGCACTTCTCGGGCAACTTGACCGACGATGACACCGACTGGGTCATGCAGCCGCTCCTCGAGAAGCAGGCCGTCGCCGTCAAGCAGGCCTACGACTGCCTCACCCACGGCCTCACCACCGTCTGCGAGATCGGCCGCTTTGGTATCCAGATCCGTGACTGCATCGACAAGGGCGTCTTCAAGGGCCCGCGTGTTCTGGCCACCGGCCTTGGCTTCTGCCGCGTTGCCGGCCACGGCGACTCCCACCACTGCAGCCAGGAGCTCAACAAGGAATCGCACCCCTGGGGCGATCAGGTCGACGGTCCTTGGGATCTGCGCAAGGCCGTCCGTCGTCGCCTGCGTGAGAACCCCGATGCCATCAAGATCTGGGCTACCGGTGGCGGCATCTGGCGCTGGGACTCCGGCCGCGACCAGCACTACTGCTCCGAGGAGATTCAGGCTGTGGTCGAAGAGGCAAAGATGGTCGGCATCCCCGTGTGGAGCCACTGCTACAACAACCACGCCGCTGCCTACGATTCCGTTCGCTTTGGCTGCGAGCAGCTGATTCACGGCTTCGATATCGATGAGCGTACCATGGACCTCATGGCCGAGCAGGGCACCTTCTTCACCCCGACGATCGCCTTCCTGCCCACCTGGTACGCCACCTATCCGCCCGTCTACGTCCCCGAGCTGCACGACAAGTACGAGGGCACCCTGGTCGAGAAGGAGCTGCAGCGCAACTACGACTGCCTGCGCGAGGCCAAGAAGCGCGGCGTCGTCATGACGATCGGCTCCGACTCCTTCTCCTTCGTCACCCCGTACGGCACCTGCTCCATCGAGGAGATGTACGAGTTCGTCGACAAGATCGGCTTCACCCCGGTCGAGACCATCACCTGTGCCACTCTCAACGGTGCCAAGATGTGCCACATCGAGGACGAGACCGGTTCCATCGAGGCCGGCAAGTGCGCCGACCTGCTGGTCGTCAACGGTGACGTCGCCGCCGACATCCACGTGCTCAACACCGACAACATGGACGTCATCATGAAGGACGGCTGGATTGTCGAGGGCGGCACCTTCGGCGAGGCAAACAAGTACAGCGCCTAAGCTACCGTTCATCGATGGCTTGATGTAAAACACAGTATTTGATGCATAATGCAATGGAGAGGGTCGCTTGCGGCCCTCTTTATTGCTATGGGGTGCGTCAGTAAGAAGGAGATGACGGTGGATCTCAATAGGCTGATTCTGGGCAAGAGCTACAACTCTACCAAGGTCTTTCGTACCGCTCAGCATGTGGTTCAAGCCATCTTGCTCGGTATTGTCGTTCCGCTGCTTATCCTGCTGCTCATCTGGGATCTAACCGATAATCCCAATCCCGTTCCGGCCGTTGTTGTCATTGCCGGCTTGGTCATGCTGTGCTTCTTCTTCTCGTACGTCTTTGTCGTTCCCGACGACCTCACATCGAGCGCAACCGACCGCACGCTCGCCATCGCTTCAAAAACATTCGCCTACACGTCGCGCGGCCTTACGCCCGAAGCTGCCCTGGGCGCCTCTAAGATCATCCTGTCCGAAACGATCGCCTCTGCCATCTGCTTTACCGACGGCAAGCAGGTGTTGGCAAGCTGGGGCGAGGACTCGGCAAAATGCCCCGCGGGCACCCCGGTGGTGCTGCGGACTACGCTCAACGTGATCAACAGCGGTGAGCAAAGCGTGTTCTCGTGCGATGCCTCGACCGAGACAGGTGGCTACTTTCCGCGCCTGCGCGCCGGTATTGTCGCACCGCTTACCGTGCGCGGGCATTGCGTGGGCACGCTCGAGCTGTATTATCCCCGTCTGAGCAGCATCGATATGCGCCAGACGGCGCTTGCCTCGGGCTTTGCCGACCTCATTTCCACGCAGCTTGCGAGCTTTGAGCTCGAGCGCCAGGACGAGCTTACGGCCCGCGTGGAGCTGCGCGCCTTGCAATCGCAGGTCGATCCTCATTTTCTGTTTAACACCATCAGCACCATCGTGTCGCTCGTTCGAACCGAGCCCGACAAGGCGCGATCGCTGCTGATCGACTTCTCCAACTACTACCGTCAGACGCTTTCTGATTCCGATACCCTCACAACGCTCGAGCACGAGGTGGAACAGGGCACTCGCTATATCAATCTTATGCAGGCTCGTTATGGCGACGGCCGTCTGCGCGTCTCGGTCGATATCGACTTTGAGGTGCGCGATTGCATGGTGCCGCCGTTTATCTTGCAGCCGTTGCTCGAAAACTGCATCAAGCACGCGCAGCGCGAGACCGAGCCGCTTTCTATTCATGTTAGGGCTTTCGAGACCGATGACGGTTTGGAGATCATCGTCGAGGACGACGGCATCGGTATGAGCGAAGAAGTCTGCGCGCATCTGTTTGAGCAACATCGCCTGGAGGAGCCCGAGAGCATTACCGCCGACGGCTCCGTCAAGCGAGGTTGCGGCCTGGCGCTCTTCAACGTGCTTCAGCGCATCCATTTCTTTTACGGAGAAGATTCCGGCATGCGCGTGAAGTCCCAGGAGGGCGTGGGAACGCAGGTCATCGTCGAGCTGAACGGCGAGCCGCATGAGCCGGCGCCGTTGACGGCGTAGCACGCGGTTGGATTGAGAGAAAAAGAGGGGAAGCACATATGTCCGAAGGCTGGAACATCTTGGTGGTTGATGACGAACCTCCCATTAGGGCTGAGCTACGCTATCTGTTGGAAAAGGATACGCGTGTGGGCCAGATTGCCGAGGCGGGCAATGTCACCGAGGCCGTGGAGTCGATTCTCTCGAACAAGCCCAACGTGTTGTTTTTGGACATCACGATGCCCGGCCGCTCGGGAATTGAGCTTGCCGAGACGCTGCAGAACCTAAAGACGCCGCCGGTGGTTGTGTTTGTGACGGCGTTTGCCGAGTTTGCCGCCGATGCGTATAACCTCGATGCGATCGACTATGTCGTCAAGCCGGTCGAGGACGCACGCCTGTCAAAGGCACTCGACAAGATCGAGGCAGCCTTGGGTGCCCGTCGTGTTATCCACGCTCCGCGCCAGCCTTTGCGTCTGACGGTGGACCGCGGGGGCAAAAAGGTGTTCATTCCCGCCGCAGACGTCTGCTACTTTGAGGCGCGCGCCGATTTTTGCAACGCCATCTGCGCCGAGGGAACGTACCTGATCAATGAGTCGATCTCTTCGCTCGAGCGTCGCTTGGTCTCCGAGGGCTTTATTCGCGTTCATCGCAGCTATCTGGTCAATTTGGAAGACGTGCACAATGTCGAGATCGGTTCCACGGGTCTTATGGAGCTCAGACTCGATCGCGTAACCTCGACGGTGCCCGTGTCCCGCCGTCGCGCTGCCGAGGTTAAAGCGCACTTGGGGCTTGCGTAGACGGTCTGCGTGCCGTCGTTTACCGTCGCAGGTTTGGCATGGGCGCGCGGTGGGCATAATGGGTGGCATCGAATGAAATCGAAAGGATCATTATGCCCGCGCTTATCACCCATCATCTGTTTGGCGAGGAAAGCATCGACCGTCTTCCGCAGGGCGTCATCACGTCCGATGAAGAGCGCATTGCCTTTATCTTGGGCAACCAAGGCCCCGACCCGTTTTTCTTTCACATTCTGACACCGCGTGTTTCCGACTGCACGCTGCTGGCGCAGGTCATGCATCGGTCGCGCATGTCTCGTCAGTTTGCGTGCCTGCGCGACGGCGTGTCGCATCTGCTGCCGCGCGACGCCAGCTTGGGTCGTGCCTTTGCGCTGGGCCTGCTGTCTCATTACGTGCTCGACCGCAACGCTCATCCCTTTGTCTATGAGCAGCAGTTTGGCATTGTCGAGTCCGATTCAGAGCTTGAGGATTCGAGCAGTCAGGTCCATGCCGTGATCGAGAGCGACCTGGATGTGCTGATGCTGCAGCTTAAACGCGATGGCGCTACGGTTGACGATTACCCGCCGGCGGGCGAGATCGTCACCACTGATCGCATCAATCGCGTGGCCGGCGTGCTGATGAGCTATGTTGCCGGACGCGTGTACGGCATTGACATTCCGGCGGGGGAGTACGGTGCTGCCGTTGCCAATATGCAGCGACTTTACCGCGCGATTGAGCCGGCCGGCTCCGCAAAGACGCGCGCGATCTCGCTGGTTGAGGGCTTGGTGCACGATTACTCGCTGCTCGACGGCCTTGCTCATCGCGTGACGACGGAGTTGCCCGAGCGCACCGGTAACCTGGGCCATCTGACATGGAAGAATCCCTTTACCGACGAGGTCTCGAACGAGAGTTTCCCCGAGGTCTTTGATCGCGCGCTGGGCGATTACGAGTGCACGGTCGCACGTTTTATCGAGACCGGTGACATGGATGCCGTGACCAGTCACGTCAACTACAGCGGTCGCGTGCTCAATGCCGATGAGGAGTTCGACCGCGAGGAATAGGGCCCGTGCGTGCCCCTTTGCCGAATCCTTACCGGCGGTTCTGGACAATTGGGGTACGATGAACTAACTGCATATCGGGCGAATACGAAGGGTCCCTGTCCATGAAATACACCAAGCTCGAGCGTAACTGGGTTATGTATGATGTGGGCAATTCGGCCCTCGTGCTGCTCAATACCTCGGTGGTGCCCATTTACTTTAACGCCATCAATACCGGCGCTTCTTCGGCCGACCTGGTGGTCGCCTGGGGCAATGCGCAGACGATTGCCTCGCTGGTCATCGCCATGCTCATGCCCATTCTGGGCGCGCTTGCCGACTACGCCGGCAACAAGATCAAGTTCTTCTTGGGCTTCTTCCTCACGGGCCTGGTGCTTTGCTTGGCGCAGGCTATCCCAATGTCCGCCATGGCATTTTTGACCGTGTACGTGCTGTGCACCATCGGCCTTAACTCTTCTATGACGTTCTACGACGCCATGCTGCCCGACATTACCACCGACGAGCGCATGGACGCCGTGTCCAGCTCGGGCTATGCCTGGGGCTACATCGGTTCCACCGTGCCGTTCGTCATCTGCCTGGCGCTCATCATGGGTGGCCCCGCTCTTGGCGTCCCTACCATGCTGGCAACGCGTCTGTCGTTTATCATCACTGGTGCCTGGTGGCTCATCTTTACCCTGCCGCTCATTCGCACCTATAAGCAAAAGTACGGTCGCGAGCGCGGTCCCGAGGACACCATCGGCCACATCGTGGGCGGTGTGTTCTCCGAGGTCGGACACACCATGCGCGAGATCGCCCACAACAAGACCGTGCTGGTCTACATGATTGCGTTCTTCTTCTATATCGACGGTGTGCACACGGTCATTTCCATGGCTACCAGCTACGGCTCGGCTTTGGGCATCGATTCGACCCAGTTGGTCCTGGCGCTGCTCGTCACGCAGTTCGTGGCCTTTCCGTCCGCCATCATCTACGGCAAGCTCGCCGGACGCGTGGGCACGCTCAACATGATCCTGGTGGCAGTCGCCGCCTACATGGGCATTGTGCTGTTCGCCGCGTTCTTCCTAAAGACCGCCTTTGAATTCTGGGTGCTTGCCATTATGGTCGGCCTGTTCCAGGGCGGCGTGCAGGCGCTTAGCCGTAGCTACTTTGGTCGCATTATCCCCAAGGAAAAGTCCAACGAGTACTACGGCTTCTTTGACATCTTCGGTCGCTATGCAAGCGTCATGGGCACTTTCCTAGTGTCGGTCGTCACCTCGCTGACCGGCAACCCGTCGCTGGGCGTCCTTTCCATTGGCGTGCTGCTGATCGTTGGCTTTATGCTGCTGGTCCGCCTGTCCCGCATGACTCGGGCGGCAGAGCATGCCGCATAGGAGCGAGCGGCTATTGTGCCTGTCCACGGTACTCTTTTGGGGTTATCCGCAATAAACATTGCGACTTGCGAGCAATGATTTGCCCAAGTGGGTATGATGGAATCAGCTAGGTCGCGGGGCGTCGCCTGTGTTTGGCGGCGTCCCGTTTTTGTGTTGCAGGGAGGGTAAGGCATGAACGCCACAGTCGTGATTCCAACGTATTGGGCGGGCGATGACGCTTGCGCAAACGCCCCTGGCACCTATGACCATTCGACGCGACTCAACGCCGACAATCCCGAACTCGACCGCTGCCTGGCCTCGCTTGAGCAGGTACGTGACATCCCGCGCATCATCCTTTTGGTGGTCTGTCCCGTTTCTGCCACAGCCGATGTGTCGCTGCGCGTGCGCGAGATTGTCGACGCGCATCCCACGCTCAAGGTCACCGTTGTCACCAACACCCAGGCCTCGCGCATTGCAGACCGGGTTGCTCAGATCGCGCCCAAGGGTTCGGGCGAGTGCGTGAGCCTGCGAGGCTACGGTGCCATCCGCAACATGGGGCTAGCCTGTGCCGCTGTGCTGGGGCATGACGCGGTTATCTTCTTGGATGACGATGAGACTGTCATCGACGCCGACTTTATGAAGCGCGCGACCTATGCGTTGGGGCAGCAGACGCGTCAGGGCTTGCCGATCTTGGTCAAGAGCGGCTATTTCTACGATCGCGACGGCTCGCCGCTGGCTCCCACGGACAAGGCGGGCATCTGCCATCGTTGGTGGACCAAGCGCATCGAGTTCAACCGTTGGATGAAAAAGGCGCTCTCGGGCACCCGCATCTCGCGCTCCAACTACGTGTGCGGCGGCCTGATGGCCCTGCACGCCCGCGCCTTTACGCGTGTGGCCTTTGACCCGTTTATCACCCGCGGCGAGGACTTGGATTACCTCTTTAACATGCGCATGTTTGGCTACGACGTGTGGTTCGATAACGAGTGGACCGTGCGCCATCTGCCTCCGGAGTCCGAAAAGCGCTCACCGCGCTTTATGCAGGATGTATACCGTTGGTACTACGAACGGGCCAAGTTGACATTCGCCGCGCATCAAAAGGAGCTCATTCCCGTTACGGCGGCATCACTCATGCCCTACCCGGGCCCGTGGATTTCGCGCGAGCTCGACGACCGCGTGCGCAAGACCGCTATGGTCCGCAGCGTGTTTACCCGCGAGCATGAGGGCTACCTGCGCATCTGGCGCCACGGTATTGACGAGGCCAAGACCTACGCGCGCCAAAACGCCGCAAGCTACCTGCGTTTCCAGAGCTTTTGGCCCAAGATCATGGACGGGCTTTGGCGTGACGCACAACTGATCAGTATCCTGGAGGGGGCCGAATGATCGACCGCCGCGCCCAGCGCGATAGTTCAATATCAATCTTTCGCATCATTGCCGTTGCCTGCGCCATTTGCGTGCTGGTGTACTTTATTTTTGCCTTGGTGACCGGTATCGAGCCGATCGCCACGGTGATTGCCTGCGCGCTGCTGTGCATCTTTCTGTGCATCTTTATCTTTTTGACGCTCAATCCCGATTCGGTGCGCTCCCAGTACACCGAGGAGACGCTCTCGGTGGCCTCGGCCATGCTCGAGGACATTAAGGGCGGTCTGACGCAGGAGTCGGCGCGTTTGGTGTGCCGGCGCATTTTGCCCGAGACGCGCGCCATGACGGTGGCCATCACCGACGAGGGCAACGTGTTGGCCTGCGCGGGCGAGTTTGAGGAAAAACTACTGCCAGATTCTCCCATCCACACGCTTGCCACACGCTACGTTATCGAACATGGCATCGTGCAGTCGTTCAACCGTATGGTGGATGTCGTGGGCTCGGATGGCTCGCACAACCAAGTCCCCGCCGGCATTATCGCCCCCATCAAGGTGGGCGATCGTACCGTCGGCACGCTCAAGTTCTACTACAAGACCCCGCGCGCCGTCGACCGTACCCAGTACGCGCTTGCCTCGGGCTTTGCCGAGATCTTGTCCACGCAGCTCGCCATCCACGAGCTCGAGGTGCAAAAGGAACTCACAGCGCGCGCCGAGGTGCGTGCGCTGCAGGCGCAGATTAACCCACACTTCCTGTTCAACACGCTGAACACCATTGCATCGTTTACGCGCACCGACCCGCTGCGGGCCCGCGAACTGCTTCGTGAGTTCTCATCGTTCTATCGTGCCACGCTCGACAACTCGGGATCGCTTATTCCGGTCTCGCGCGAGGTTGCACAGACCAAGCGCTACCTTACCTTTGAGAAGGCCCGCTTTGGCGAGGACCGCGTGCTTGCGACGTTCGATGTGCCCGAGGACGTGGAAGATACGCTGGTGCCGGCGTTCGTGATCCAGCCGATTGTCGAGAACGCCGTACGTCATGGTATGGGCGATGACGACGCCCTGAGGATCGACGTGACCGTTCACCAAGACGGCGAGGATGCAATCTTGATTGCCGTGGCCGATAATGGCGTGGGCATGGATGAGGGTACCGCCGCCAGACTGTTTGACGAGCGCTCTGCCCGTCCCGACGCCAGCTCTCCCCAGGGTGGCGGCGCCGGTGTGGCCATGCACAATATTTCGGAGCGCATCCATCGCTTTTATGGGCCGCACTCCTATACGCGTGTCGAATCGGCGCCGGGCAAGGGCACCAAAGTGCTCCTTCATCTTGATTTGTCAGAGAGCATCTTTGACATTCAAGAGTAAAATAAAGGGCTACGGGCTCAACGTCATGCGACGGATGCCCGGCGTAGTTAGTTGACGAAAGGTTTTATCCCTATGCTGCGTGCGATGATTGTGGATGATGAGGCGCCGGCTCGCTCGGAGCTTCGCTTCCTGCTCGAGCAAACGGGCAAGATCGGCACGATCACGGAGGCGTCGAGCGTCCGCTCCGCCATCGAAATGCTTATGGAAAGTCGCGTGGATGTCGTGTTTCTCGATATCTCGATGCCCGGTGCCTCGGGCCTGCAACTTGCCGAGGCGCTGCATAAGCTCAAAAATCCGCCGGCGATCGTGTTTGTGACTGCGTATAGTGACCATGCGGTCGAGGCATTCGACGTGGATGCCGTCGATTATCTGATGAAGCCGGTCGAGGAAGCTCGCTTGGATCGCGCGATCGAGAAGGTCATGCAACGCGCCAAGCCGGTTACGGACAGCAAGGTGACCATCGAGCGTATCCCGGTGGAAAAGGGCGGCCGCAAGGTGCTCATTCCCGTGGACGACATTCGCTTTATCATGGCCAAGGACGATTACTCCTGCATCTATACCGTCGATGATCGCTTTTTGTCGACGACCTCGCTGGCGCAGTTTGAGGCCAAGCTCTGCGACTTTGGCTTCTTCCGTGTTCACCGCCGCTATATCGTCAACTTGGCGTGCGTTACGGACGTCGAGACGGTGCCCTCGGGCGCCATCCAGCTGGGCATTACGGGCGTCGACGAACGCGTGCCGGTTTCGCGCCGCCGCGTCGTGCCGCTCAAGAAGGCTCTGAGTCTCTAGCACACTGGCCCCGCAGCCCTGTAGACCCATCGTCTGCGGAGCCGTGGGGCTTTTTTATATGTATCTGCCGAATCGTTTTTTGCGGAAGGGATCCCATGAACAGCGCAAGCGCCAAGCGCATCGACATCATCTCGGACACCCACGGCTATTTATCGCCTGCGCTCTTGGATGAGCTTGAGGGCGCAGACCTGATCATCCACGCCGGCGATCTCACGTCAGAGATGGACTACGAGCACCTATGCACCATCGCCCCCGTGCGGGCCGTACTGGGCAACAACGATTACTACCGCGACTACGGTCCCGATGTAGACCGTCTTGCGCTCTTTACCTACGAAGGCCTCAAATTCGCCGTAGCCCACTACCGCGAAGACCTTCCGGTGGGATCCGTAGACGTAGCCATCAACGGCCACACCCACGTAACCAAAGAAGTCCAAGTGGGCCGTTGCTTAGTCCTCAACCCGGGCAGCGCCAGCTACCCCAGAGGCACCCGAGGCCCCACCATGGCCAGAATGCTAGTAAAAGACGGCAAGATCCTAAGCACTAAGTTTATTGACCTAGAGTAATCACAACAAAAACGGGGGATGCAGATGCGTCCCCCGTTTCCATTTGAGCCAATGGCCGAGCTTCAACAAGATCCATCAGACCAACCCCGCCGCGGAGAACGGGGCCGCCGAGCCGCGAAGCGGCGAGCAACAACAACGGCTCGAACAAAGTGACGGCAGGGAGGGTCTCCGGGGCCGGCTGGCGCGGGTTAAGTTTGTCGCGAGTTCCGCACGCAAAGGAAAGCACTTAATGTGCTTT